>RPQS01000034.1 GCA_003818605.1 Candidatus Zhuqueibacterota bacterium
CATCTACATCCTCGAGGAAGGAACGGAAGACATCATTCCCGAGGAGATCATTTCCGATGAAGCGCGATCTCGGGTTACGCAGGCGTTCAGCCGCACGATAGAAAAAGTGACCGAAGCGGCGTCGCTCCGTCAGGATATTCCGCCCGAGAAGCTGCGAGTCGTTATCGAAAGAGCCTCCGAATTCCGCAATGTGGTGGACGTGGATCATGTGACGTCCGAAATCACGTCGGTGGTGGATGAGATTCTCGATTCCAGCGCGCAAATCCTCAATCAGACTTTAATCAAGAGTCGGACCGGCTACCGAACCGAACATGCCGTGGATACCACGCTGGTGACGCTGCTCATTGCCCGTCACCTGCTTTACAGCCGCCGGGATCTGGTGGAAATCGGGACCGGAGCGTTTCTCCACGATCTGGGCAAGCTTGCATTTCCGACGCTGATCGCCAAGCCTGCCGCGGAGTATACCGATGACGAGCGCTTCTTGATGCGCGAGCATCCGGTGTTCGGTCAGCAGCTCTTATCGCATAGCACCGACCGCCTGTTCATGGCTCAGACGACGATCCTGCATCATCACGAACGCCAAGACGGTTTGGGTTACCCGCTGGGACTTCGCGGACGGAATGAAAAACCGTATTTGAACGGACACGATACCAAGAAGTATATTTTCCCGTTCGCCGAGATTCTTGCCGTGGCCAATGTCTACGACAATTATATTTCGCACCATAATCAATCCCCTCTGTCTCCCGAAGCGGCGCTGGTGGAAATTCTGCGCCGGGCACGGACGGTTTTTAACTCCGAAGTCGTCGCGTTGCTCGCGAAAGTGATTTCCATTTTTCCCGTTGGCGGCATGGTAAGCATCGTTGATTGTTCGAATCCGCACCTCATCGGCATGGTCGGCGCGGTCATGAAGTCCAATTCCGAACGTCCGCACTACCCGATTGTGGTATTGCTGCGAGATGCCCAGGGACGAAAAATTACCCCCAAAACCGTTGATCTGACTTCGGAAAAGTTCGTCCGCCTTGATTTAGTCCAATAGCCCAGACCCTTCCCTTTTTCCCTTCGCTTTCGTATATTTCCCGAAGACTTTCTTTTCAATTCGGGAGAATCCATGAAATCCGTCATACTGTCCCTTTTTTGTACATTACTGGCTTTTATGCCCTTATGTGCCGAAACGGTGGTGGAACACACGATAACCGTTCCCGCCTCTCCTTTGCAGGTTTTTAACGCTTTCACTGCGGACTGGCAAATCCGCCAATGGAGCGGAGCTGCGGGAGTAACCGTAGATGCACGGGAGGGTGGAATCTGGCGCTTCAGTTACGCAAGCGGTGATTTCTACGAAGGAATCTACGAGATCGTGAATCGTCAGGCAAGCTTGGTTTTCGGTCTGTTGGTTGCCGGGGAAAATACTCACGCCACGGTAGATTTTTTTCGTATGGGCGATAGTACGCAAGTGCGTATCCGTCATGATTCCGAAGTTCAAGGTTCCGCTCGCGACTCGATCCGTACGAAAATTATCAGGTTCTGGGATACTCTGTTGCCGCAGCTTACGGATTATCTGACGCACATTCCGGGCAGCTATATAGCCGCGCCTCCGGAAGTCGGCGCGCATCCTACCGTCTTGGTTCTGCATGACCGATTCGGACTCAATCGTACGATTCGCGCATATTGTGATTCTTTAGCCGCATCCGGTTATATTGCGTTGGCGGTGGATATGTTCAAGGGGGATGCCACGTCGGATATCACACAGGCGGCGCGCTATCTCGAACTGGCTCAGCCGGAGCAATCGTTAAATGCCGCGCGGCAAGCTTATCAGGCGCTGCTGAAGGATTCCATCGTTCAGAAAAATCGTATTGCCGTTTGGGGCTTCGGTTACGGCTCAAACTTCGCTTTGAGTTTGGCTGCGGAAACGCCAAGACTGAAGGCTTGTGTCATCTGGCAGAGTGCCGTTTTACCGGCTGCGGATGTTCTAAGACGGACTGCCGCGCCCGTACTGGGTGTTTTCACCGATTTCGATGTGAAGAATCCGCGCATGGAAATTAAAGCTTTCGACCAGACGCTGGTTCAAGCCGGTGCACGTGTGGAAACGGTTATTCTTCCCGGCGGACGCGATTTTGCCGATCCCGCTTACGGGGAGAGCTATAGCAACTCAGCCATATCGGACGGCTGGAAACGGAGTATTCTGTTTCTTGACAAACAACTCCGTCTCTAATCAGCTTTATATTGGTTTCTAACATTCTGAATGTTTTGTAGTTGACCATACCATGAGGGTGGTGCAACATTTCTCTCGTTGATTAATCAAATTATTGTTAAGCCATGCCCGGTTCGCTTGTCCCACCGAGCACCCCTGATAATGCACACGTCATACTCATCCTACCTGTTTATCGTTCAGGAGAAAACCATGCGGAAATTGTATTGCCCGAAAGCGATTTGGATTATTCTGGCGCTGATGCTGCCGTTCCTGCTCATCAGTGTGGAATCTGCGCTGGCGCAAACCAAGGAAATCAAAGAACGCAGCGAAATCCCCGAAAAGTACAAATGGGATCTCAGCGCTCTCTACAAATCCGACGACGCCTGGGAAGCCGATTTTAAGGTTGTCGAAGGCATGATTCCCTCGATCAAGAGTTACGAAGGCAAGATCAGCAAGTCGGGTGCCGACATGCTTGCCTATTTTAAACTGACGGAAGATGCGGCAAAGAAAGTCGAGAATATGCAAGTCTATGCGGGCATGTCTTTCGATCAGGATACCCGCAATCAGAAATACACCGGCTTCAAAGATCGCATTCAGACATTGGCGGCGCAGTTCGGCGAAGCGGCCTCATGGTTCACACCCGAATTGGTATCCATTCCCGATGCGACGTTCGAGAAATGGTACAAAGAAGTACCCGGACTGGCGATGTATCGCCACGGCATTGACGATGAACTGCGTACTCGGGCGCACACTCTAAGCCCCGCCGAAGAAAAGTTGCTGGCGCTAAGTTCCAACGTAGCCCAATGCCCGACCAATGCGAACACAGCGCTGCGCATTGCCGATATAAAGTTCCCGACGGTGAAAGATGAAGACGGCAACGACGTACAGCTCTCCGAAGGCCGCGCGTTCATGCTGATGGAAAGCAGCGACAAGCGGGTACGCCGTGACGCCGCCATCAAGCTGCTGGAAACGTACATGCAGTATCAGAACACGGCGGCGGCTTTGATGAGCGGAAACATGGCCGGGGACGTGTTCTATGCGCGAGCCCGCAATTACAACTCTTCTCTGCATGCGTCGCTGGACGCGGACAACATTGATACCACGGTTTTTCTAAACCTTGTGGCCAGTGTGAAGAAAAACGTCGGTGCGCTGCAAAAGTACGTGGATCTGCGGCGGCGGGCACTGGGATTGGATTTCATTCACAGCTACGATATGGTGACTCCGCTGATCGCCGAAACCCGCGAGACGGTTCCTTACGATAAGGCTGTCACTACAATCACCACCGCCATGGCCCCAATGGGCAAGGATTACGGCGAAGCTATGGCGAAAGTATTCAACAGCCGCTGGGTGGACGTTTACGAGACCAAGAACAAGCAGGCGGGCGCCTATTCTTGGGGCACGTTCATGAGCCATCCCTACATGCTGCTCAATTACAACGAAACGCTGGACGACATGTTCACAACGGCGCATGAATTGGGGCATGCTGTTCATACGTATTACAGCCATAAGACTCAGCCGTATACCTATTCAGGCTACACGCTGTTCAACGCGGAAGTCGCCTCCACGTTCAATGAAGCCCTGCTGATGGATCATCTCCTGAAGACGGAGAAGAATCCGGCCAAACGTCTGTATCTGGTGAATCAGTATATTGACAATTTCCGCGGCACGGTGTTTACGCAGGTCATGTTTGCTGATTTCGAACTTAAGATGCATCGCGCCGCCGAAGCGGGCGAGCCTCTTACCGCGGAGAGCCTGAGCGAAATGTACATGCAAACGCTGAAAGAATTCTATGGCCCTGGCATTGACGATAGCTCTGGCACTGACGATAGCAACCTACTTTTTAGTTATAAGGAGACTTTTGATCCAACAACTCGAGATACTTCGGTTACGATGCAAATCGGTGACACAACTTACCATGTCGGCGGCGAATCTAACCTTGTTAGCGTCAACACGCACTTTGTGTATGATCCGCAATACGCCTATACGTGGATCCGCATTCCCCACTTCTACCGCAATTTCTATGTCTATAAGTACGCCACGGGCTTCCTGTCCGCGCAGGCGCTTTCGCAAAAGGTGCTGAAAGGAGAGAAAGGTGCACATGAGGCATACATCGGCTACCTTTCCTCCGGTTCTTCCAAGTATCCGCTGGATCTGCTCAAGGATGCCGGTGTGGATCTGACCAAGCCGGACGCTGTTGAGGCCGGAATGAAGAAGTTCGGCGAACTCGTGGACGAGATGGAAAGACTTCTCAAGCAGACCGGGAAGATCAAATAAATCTCTCGGCGTACAGATATCGCAAAGGCCGGATCGTTTGATCCGGCCTTTTTTATCTCACCGTGACGCGTAAAAAATTATATCTTCAGCAGCTTCTTCACGCAGTGAGGCCCTAAATAGATAAAGGGAGTGTACACTTGCACCAGATTCGCTCCGCAAGCAAGAATTCGCTGCAGGCGTTCCGGAGATGAGATTCCACCTGCGGCGATGATCGTTTGACTCGCCGTAAGTTCGCTGCGCAATATTCTTACGAGTTCAACGGTGCGGGGAAACTGCGGCGCTCCCGACAATCCGCCGCGTTCCAAAGTTGCCGCACGCGGAACGAGATCGCGCCGGATAGTCGTGTTTCCCGCAACCACACCCGCCAAATTCAACTCACGCGCCAGCCGTCCCACGGCGGAAACATCTTCATCAGCCAAATCGGGTGCGATTTTGACGAGCAGCGGTTTGTTCGCGCGTGCTGAATTATATTCGATAAGCGGAGACAACAACGGTTTCAACACTCCGACGGCCTGCATATCGCGTAATCCGGCCGTATTGGGAGAAGATACGTTGACGACAAAGTAATCTCCCAACTCGTACAGATGGTCAAATACTTTACGATAATCGCTGATCGCTTCGTCCGCAGGCGTATCTGCGTTCTTACCGATATTGATTCCCACCGGAATTCGCAACAGACCGCCTTCGCGTAACGCTTGCAAGCGCCGCCCCGCCGCTTCCATTCCTTCGCCCGGAAATCCCAGAGCGTTTACCAGAGCCTCTGCTTCGGGAAATCTCCAGATTCGCGGCCTGGGATTGCCCGGTTGAGGCCGCGGAGTAATCGTTCCGACTTCCACAAACGCAAATCCGAGTTCCTGCAAGGCAAACACAACGCGTACGTCCTTGTCGAATCCCGCTGCAATTCCCAGCGGATGTGCGAAGTGAAACCCCATGGCTTCCACGGGCTGTGATGGCGTTGATCCCGCCATCATGCGGATCACAGAACGGCCAGCCGCGCTCCGCTGTAATTGTTCGAGCCGATGCAAAACGGTTTCATGAACCGATTCCGCATCCCGCAGAAAAAATATTTTACGAAATAATGCGTACATCATTCAACTGTTAAAAGTGAACGCCCGTATTGATGACATATTCCGTATCTCCCTCGCGATTGAGCGAGGCGCTGAGTTCAAGAATCTCGAAATAGGGAACGCGTATATAAAATCCCGCGCCGAATCCGAGTCTTTCCAGCAGGCGACCGTCCAGCGTCAATTCGCCGTGTTCCACCAACAACATTCCGGAGATTCCCCATGGCAATTTCTGTCCCCATTTTCCGAACATAGGGAGATCGTATGTGGTTTCGCGCGTGATTGGGAATCGCAGTTCTGCCGCTCCGACGAGATATCCGGCCGATTCGCTTTTTTCATTATGATAGCCGCGCAGTCCGGAATTGAATCCGTGATAGAAATGCGCCCAAGCCGGGGTGTTGGATGTAGACGTAGCGGCGCTGCCGTGCAGAGCCAGAATCCACGGGCGCGAACCGGAGGACAACGGAAGGTAGCCGCGCAGATCAATAGCCGAGCGGACAAATCCTATGTTTCCCGACACCAGATCGCATCCCACTGAGGCGCGTGCTCCGCGCGACGGATACCATTCCAGATCGCGGCGGTCAATCACGGCATACGGCGAACACCACACCGTTTGGTCGTGTCGTCCTTGCGCCGGGAAATTATCTTCCTGTAAAATTCCCCTGTAAGTCAGCAGCAATCCCAAGCGCGATGGCGCGCCTTCGCGCGTGCTGACGTCTATGCCATAGCGAACATCGCGCATACGCCGCGTCGAATCCAAAACCGACGCATGACGGTCGGAGACCCGCAGGTTTTGAAAAGCGAGCCGAACGGCCAACTTTCGCTTCGAAGACAACCATCGAGTGCGGTATCCCAATTGAAATCCCTGCGCCGCGCCGAATTGTCCCATTCCGAATAACTGTGCGGCGTTGCCGCGAAAATTAATATGCTGCGCGCCCGCGTAGATGGTGACTTTTTCCGAGATAGATTCCGGATCCCGTATGACGTCTGTGAACTGACCTTCCGTAAATTCGAAAGACAGCACGGGCCAGAGCGGCCACAACTCAGTCAGTTGAACATGTACGTTTCCTGCGGAGTCGGCCTGCACTTCCACGTGATTGAAGATCGAAAGATTCAGCAGTCGGCGACGGGCTCCATCGAGGTCGGACGTTGAAACGGAATCGCCGGTTTGAAACCGCAGTTCCCTCTCGACGACCCATGTGCGGGTCAAGCGGAGACCTTCCAACTCGATATGGCGCACAACCATTCTTTCCTCTGCGAAAAGATTGATCGCAATAAAAAGGACGATGATCCATGTGCGCAGGAGCATTTATCTCCAATCCACTTGCAGGTACATATCGAAGGAGGAGCTTTCTTTGCCGGTTTGCCGGGCACTTATCTTTAGCCAATCGAACAGACGGTATTCCACGGTTACTTGCTGACCGGATTGAACGGTTTGAATCGGCTGCAGAACGCGAATGAACAAGCGATTGGTGAGATACGTTCCCACTTCCAGCGTGCCGCCGGTCAGGTCGGAAATTCCGCCCTTGCCGGGACGGTACTCGAACATGTCAATGCCCGCTAAATTGCCGACCATGCCCGAAAGCTGGCTGGTCGCAGCCTCCGTAAGCGTAGTGGTCAACTCGCCTTTGGCCACCGCCATGTCCAGCCCGCTTTGCGCAACCGAACCCAGAGTCAAGGCTCCGATAATATCTATATCGGTCATTTCCGTTCCGTCCGACCAAGTTCCGTCAGTTTGTATCTGCGCGCGGGACATGCTGCCAAAGACGTGCAGAGTGATTTCCTTGACGCGTTCGGGGGGATGAGGATAAACCGCCTTGATGTCCAGCGCGGGATCGTTAATCGGGCCGTCGAAACGGACGACTCCTTCCGTAACACGCAGCTCTTTTCCCAAGAAGGTCACGCTGCCGCGCAGCACATTTATTTCGCCGTTGATCGTGGGTGTCGCGCCCGGATCTTTATAGAGCCAAAGGTTGCCCGACAATTCCAGATTGACTCCGCCGCCGCGCAGCCAGCAGTTGCCGGGCAGTTCCAACTGCAGTGCGTGAGCCATCGGGCGGTAGAAGCGGGAGAGCAAAAACGGTGCTTTGGTCGTATCGCCGCGCATTTTTGCCAGCTCCGCTTGCAGGTCAACCTCTTCAACTTGTTTGCTTGTCGCCTGTGTAATACGATAGAGAACTTCCGGCAGTTTGATTTTCCCGTCTGCCGTAAGTTTCGTCAGCGGTCCGTTTACGGCGGCATTTCCACTGGCGCGAATAGCCATGGTTGCTGAGTTGACCGCCTCGAAATTGTCCAGATTCAAATCCAAATGCAGTTCGGAGGGCAGGGGAAATGCGATGACGGCCCAGCCGCTGCCGGTTATTTTTCCGGTTGAAGTGGCATCGAAGCGCGGAATCCGCAGCGTGTCTCCCGTAAGATTCCCCTCTATCGAAATATCATGGATATTCACGCCAAATCGCGCATCGCGATATTTCCCCTGTTGAATCGAAAAATCGCCCCACCATTGGGGATTGCGTGCGGTTCCGCCAATGGTGATGTCGCCGTCTACGATGCCCTCTAAAGTGGTGCCGAAGGACATATAGCGATTCAGTTTGGTGGCGGGCTGAGGAAGCAGTCTTACGTGTCCGTCCATCGGCAGGCTGTCCGCAAGCACAAAACCTTGCGCCAGAGAAAAGTGTGCGGGAAGCTGTCCCGCGAAAAATGTCAGCGTATCTCCGAACCAGATGACGAATCCGTCCACTACATTCTGACGCTGATCCACCGATGCGTGGCAGACAACCTGATCTGCCAGCGGCGAACCATTCATGATAATGCTGTCGGCGGATATACTGATGTCACCTGTTATAGCGGTGTCCGGCCCGGTGATCTGCAAGCGCGCATTGACCCAGCTTTCGGGCAACGGCAGTTTGAATATGCGCGCCAGTTCGCCGGTCTTGAAACCGGAGAATTCCATAGTGAGATCTTGTTCACCGCCGCTTTCCACGGTTCCCGCGGCCCGCACCACGCCTACCGGGGAACGCACGGTCAATCCGTCAATGCCAAGCTGCTTGCCCTGCAGGGAAAAGGTGACTGCTCCTTCCGTTTCCCATGGCACTCCGTATGCTTCGGCACACAGCGAATCCAGAATCAAATCCATTTCCGCGACGGAACGCTGCAACGCGAAGTTTATAGCTATATCAATCGTATCGGCTTTTGCCCACGCGTGTAATTTGCCTTTCATCCGTTCCGGTGTGCCTTCAAATCCGAGTTGAATGGAATCTATCACTTGTCCGGCAGCATGAATCCCGCGAGCGGACATATCGCTTTCAACGAAAAGACTGTCCGGCACGGCGCGTGCAATATCCATATCCATTTGCTCGACGGAGTAATTCCCGAACCGGGTCTTGCGCAATCGAAGATCGGCGGAGATTTCCAAGCGCGAGATCGAGTCTCCGGCAAGACTGGCTGATCCTGCAGCATTCGCATGGATAGATCCGCCCAACGTGTCCAACGGCGGAAGCAATCCCCGAAGCGCTTGTTGCGTTTCCTGAAGATCCGGAATGTCCGCAAGCAGGCTAAAGCTCAAGCCGCCGCCTCGTTCGCCGCTTGCCTGCATATTGATTCGACCGCCCAATCCCGCAGCGGCGAGAGTGTCAATTGAAAATGCATTGCCGCGCACCTGTGCCTTAAAAAACAGCGTATCCAAAGAATACTCCCCGAGTGCGCAGCGCGAGAGGTTTACCGCCGCTTCCGCTTCGATTGCCGCGGCATCGAAATTCTTGACATGCAGTTGCAGCTCGCCGGACAGCGGAGTTAACGTATCAGGAACTACCGGCAGAAAATAGTGCAAGTCGAGTTTTCGGGCATGAATTTTCGCGTCGAGTTCTGCGTGCTTCGGATCAAAACCTTTCAGGTTGAGATCCACGTCCACACTGCCGTGTTGTGTGTCTAACCGGCCTCGAATTTCGGCGGAGGAATCATGCGATGACGCGTGTAGATTCGCGTCATCGAGCGTATACTTTCCGTAGTAAGAGTTTTGCAGCGCAAGATCCGCCGTCCATCCGTTCATCCAATCCTTCGTGACGGATTTTTGCACGTGGATAATACCGCTGTATTCTTGTCGCGTGCTGTCCCCCGTCAGCGAACCGGGCTGGATGTGCGCAAATTCTATGGAAGCTTGTCCGCCATATTCTTTTAACGGATAGGGTACGGTTGCGGTGAGATTGAAATTTCCGATTTGGGAAAGATCCGCCTGAATAGACGCTGTTAACACGGTATCCCGCACCGCGCAGGATGCTTGAATATCCGCGCCCGTCATGATTTGCAGCGGCAGGGGCAGCGATGCCAACCACGAAGAGTCCGCTCGAAGATTTACAAAAACGCTTTCCGGAATGACCGGATTGCTCAGACGGACGGATGCCGCCGCATTCAAATCGAAACATAAAGGCGCATGAAACGCGATCTGTCCGGTTGCCGCTTGTTCATTATAATTGCCGTGCCCGCTTAAACTCCACTGCGATGCATTGAACCATGTCCCCTGCGGTGTGGCCACCCGCGTCGCACCGCCGACAATCGCCGCTGAGTCTATGCGAATGATCCATGTTGAAGGTTTTGTAGTTTTCGGAGCAGTCTTGGTGGTCTTCGATGCCAGCGCTCGCTGTGCGTTCCATGTTCCGCCGGAATCCAACTCCGCATTAATCTGCAAGCCGTGGATGTTGACCGTGCGCACGTGAATAGAATCGTGCAGGAGTGCGCGCAGATTGACGCGGGCTTCAAGCGAATCTGCTTTAAGAACCTGCAAGCCTGCTTCATCCGTCAGCCGGATATTCCGAACAGAGATTCGTCCCCCAAGCGTAAGCTTGAGCGATGAACATTGGATATCGCCGGGGAACGCCTCGTTTACGCCGCGCAGCACATAGTGCGCAATCCGAGTCTGCACCGGGGCCGTGAGCAAGGACACTATCGCAATCACGATGATGACCGCGAGAATTGACAGTGCCCACAGCGGATATTTGACTGCGCGCAACATCAGAACGGAGTTCCGAGCGAGAAGTGGATTGCCGACGATTTATCGTGATAGGGATTGGGACGCAGTTGAAACGCATAATCCAGACGGATAGGCCCCAACATCGTGACGAACAGCACGCCTGCTCCCGCCGACGGATACAGGTCAAACGGCTTCCAAACTTCCTTATTTTTCCACACGTTGCCCGCATCGCAAAAGGCCGCCGCCGTGATCGGTCCCCAGATATTGTAACGGATTTCCGTGGTCAAGGAGAGACTGAAATCCCCGCCGACCGGTGTTCGCTCCGCGTCTACACCGCGCGGCGAAAGATGATTCCGCCTCCACCCGCGCACCGTGGTCGGACCACCCAGATAGAATCTCTCTTCAATAGGCGTAGTGTGGGCATCGTGAAGCGGACCCATGATTCCGAACTCAGTTTTTCCCGCAAGAATCGTAAAGCGGGTTGCCGGTACCAACACGCGTCCCGTGAAAATCGCCCGCCACCATCGTAAGTCCGTGCGGTAGATTGCTCCGGATTCGGCCAAAGTCATTCCCACAAAATGACCTTTTCGCGGTACCAATGGATGATCCCGCGTGTCCCAACCGATGGAAAACGTCTCCACGGATTTCGTATATCGAGTTTTTTCACCGGAAATAACATCCTTACGCCGCGCCACACCGACTTCATTCGAAACGGAGATATTGACATAGTCGAGCGGTTCCGAAGAAAAGATGGTCGTCCCGGAGACAGTCTCCAACCGATAGCCGGGTTCTTCCTTATAATCCCATTTCGGAGCCACGGTAATATCTATGGCATTTAAGGGGGTGTGCGGCCAGAAAAGCCGGGCTTCCGTCGCGCGGTAGATATCCGCATAACTGCCGCTCCAAGTAAAACGGCGGCCCCGTCCGAAGAAGTTCAAATCGGTGAAATCCGCCGATGCGCGCCGCCCCACGTCCGTGTCATATCCGCCGCCCAGGCGAACGTGATACCGCCGCCCTTCATCGGTCTTAATATAGACCGCTAAGGTATCGCCCGGTGTCGCCGTATCGGGTTTGACGCTGACATGCGAAAAGGTTTCCAGCTTAACCAACTGCCGGCGGGTTTTTTCCAGCTTGGTCGAGGAAAACGGATCGAATTTGCAATAAGCCAATTCACGGCGTGCCGTGCTCTCTGTAACCTGTTTTAAGCCGGTAATCCGTGTCGCTCCGAGGTAGCAGAAACGTCCGGGATAGAGAATAAACGTGGCGGCAGCCGTGTTGCGGAGGCTGTCCGCCAGGACTTGAAACTCGACACGCGCCCTGGCATGGCCAATGACCCGCAGTTTGTGAGCGAGCGTATCCGCCGAACTCTGCAAATCCGAAAGGGCCAGTGGTTTGCCGATTTTAACGGCCAGCGAGCGGGACCATCGTGCGGAATCCACACCGGCCCCGCTGTCGCTGCCGAAAACCATCCGCCAACTCTCCAGGATTAGCGGCGGCCCTTCACTGATTTCGATCTTCAGCTTGACTTCCTTGTGCTTCTCGTCCGGGAAGACGTAGCCGTGCACTTCGGCATGAGGAAACCCCTCGCGCCGATAGAAGTTGCGAACCCGGAAGAGATCCGCCGCGAAATTGTCGGCGTAGAACATGGTGCGGCGGCCGATCCGTACATAGCGCCGTGACCAGGAGGGCTGTTCCGTTGCCATCACCGTTAACAGATCGCTGCGACCGAAGTTGTGAATGCCGGGCAGCTCGATCACCCAGATTCTCCAACCGTTGTACACCTGCCAACGGTCGTAATCCTCGATTGAGAATTGCGCCCGTGCCGCTGTGCCTGACAGCAGCACGACCGCTGCAACCACGATGTAACGCACGAATCTGAGCATTGAACGGCATTCCATTTCGACTTATCGCCGTCAATTACGCTAAAATCAAGCAGAAAATCAAGGACTTCGAATGGAAGAGGGAGGGGGAAGGACTACCGGGGCTGGTAGAGAGGGATCCACCGGCGTTGCGTCATCGTATTCAGCAACTCGGCGGCTATGGCTTCCGGACTTCGGGCGGATTCCCGCCGCCGCTGGATGGCAGTCTCCAGCCGGTCTAAACCTTCTAAAGCGGTTTGGAGTCCTTCCGGGTCGGGATACTCCCGATTGACCAGAGATGCGGTTAATTGCAGGGTAATTCCGGCTTCCACGTTGCTGATAAAGCTGCCGCACCAATTGACGAATTCGGTTTCTATCGTTTGCATCACAAGGCGTGAGCCGCGGGAAATCTGGCTTTTTCTATCCTCAATCAGGGCCTGTTTTCGCCCTGTTAAATTGCCGACCAAGCCGCCGCGCTTGCCGCTGTCCGCAGGAAACAGCTTTTTCTCTTTCAGTTGACGTTCCAGCAGCGGTCCC
Source organism: Candidatus Zhuqueibacterota bacterium (assembly GCA_003818605.1). GTDB lineage: Bacteria > Electryoneota > RPQS01 > RPQS01 > RPQS01 > RPQS01. The sequence goes on from RPQS01000034.1 coordinate 12,889, forward strand.
AAGGCACGGCAACTCCAATGGGTATTGGCTTCACCCAGTCCGATCCGATGCAATTCCAGTTTGGCCGCCAAGCCGCTTAGCCCGGCCAGAAGATTGGCCATTTGATCCGTCAGGTATTCATCCACTTTTACCCATAAGCTGGGCAGGGCTATTACAGCCAGGAACGTATCCGGTTGAGGTCCGGGCTTTTGAGCATCCAATAAGGACGCAAACGCGGCACCGGCAACACGATTCTGCAAGTGCGTCTGAGTCAACGTGCGGATGCCGCCGGTCCAATTTCGTTTATACTGTTCCAGCAGATGGCGGGCTGAAGCTCGTCCGACTTCAAACCGGCTGAGGGCTTGTTTATACAGCCGCCGTTTTTCGCTGATTTGTTCTATCAGACGGATACAGAGCCATCGCCAGGTTGCGCTCAACCGCAGTTCAAGTTCCTGCTGCCGCTCGTTCGGCAGCGTGGCAATCTCCTCGAGCAGCTTCTTCCGGTCGGCGGGGAGGCTGAGATCATCTTTCGAGACAAGCCACAGTTTCTGCCCCAACTCGTCCAGTGCCTCACGAAGCGGTTCTGGTGTTCCTTCGCGGATCACTAATGCCGCCCTCTGCGCCAGTAAAATATCGTTCTCGCATCGAATCCCATCCGGTATCCGGCAGTGATGGGCATTCGGCAGCCATACAAACCGCCATCGCGAAGGGGTCGGCTCCCGCTCTTCAATGACCAGTGTCTCATTTCCGGGAAGCTTGTGCTCCAGTAAAGCGGCCAGCGTGGAGCGGGACACTTCTTTTTCCACGGTTCCGTGAATCAGCCTGATTTCTGCAGATTCACCGTTTTCCACCCACCAGATGACTTTTTCTTCCGGAATTCCGGGAAACTGCACCTCATAACCGAATACGGCTGCGACGTCTGCCGCCAGTATTTCATCGTTTCCACAGAATAAAAACGCAGGTGGACGATCCTTCAACCGCGCGAAACTGTCCAGCTCGGGAAGCGCACAGCCCGTTTCCCGGCAGATCGTTTGCAGCTCTAAGAGCGGAGGAATTTGAGCGCGGTAGGAATCCTCTTGGACGTCTTCCACCCAAGTTTCCCACAGACGGATAAGATCTTCCGCGGTATTCCGGAATGGTGTGGTTTCGCTCACCGTCCGGCTCCCGGAGTGCGGGTTAATTGCAGCACCACTTGCACTAAAATGGAGACGGCGATCAGCGCGGCCAGAATCATGAAATTTTTCTTGGAAACCGCGCGATCCGCGTCTTGCCGCTCCTCCATCTCTTTGCGCAGAGTTTCCTGCCGTTCATGGAGGGTATTTTCAATGAACTCGAACTTCGATGTCAACAGCGTGGATAATTCGCGGCGGAACGAAGGCAAGTGTTCGTTGTGCAGAGCGCTTACATCCGCCTTAAGTTGACTGAGATCGTCCTGTGTGTTTTCGAACCGTTCGCCCGTTTGCGTCTGTAGACCGCTGAGGTCGCTGCGGATTTCCCGCATCTGTTCGTCCTGCCAGTCGCGATTCTGCGTCAGAGCGGCCTGCACGTTGGACAGCTCTTTGTCCTGCCGGACTTGCGCCTTGCGAGCCATTTCCAACTCGGCCTGCTGTTTTTCCAACCGCCGGTCGAGCAGAGGAAAGAATTTCTTGATCGCGTTATTGTCGGAAACGAGCAGCTCGAACTTTTCATTGGACAGGCTCAGAATATTCTTCGTGTCGCTGACCACAGTCTGCAGCGCGATCTGATCTCCTTGATTCAACGACTGCACCAAATGAACGACGCGGTCCAAAGCCTGCGGCACGGCCGCCGTTTGTTTGGCGTAGCTGTCATACGCCGATTCAATGACTTCTTTCAGCCGCACGGCGTTTTCATCGTAGTTCGCCCGAATGGCCTCTTTCAAAACTGCCAGCGACTGATCCTGCTTGGCGCGCAGCGCGGCTACTTCCGACGATACCGCTTTTACGTGTGTCTCGATCGCCTGAACGAATGCATCCGAATCGGTCTTCAAGGTTTGAATCCGCTCGTCGAAGACCGATCCCGTCCGCTTGATTTCATTCTGGAGTTCGCGCTGCACCGAACCGCCGGTTTGCCCCGCTTCAGCCAGCCGCGTTTCGATTCCTTCCAATCGCGTGACAATGGAATCCGTGCGCCCGGTGATTGTTTTCGATACGAATTCGCGTAGCGCCTCCAAAGCCTCCGTCCACGCTTCCGCGATTTGCCGCAGCGTTTCGTAGGTTCGCTCCGAGTCGGTACTCAGACCTCGTTCAATCCGTTCGCGCAGATCCTTCAGTGCGATTTCGATTCGTTCCCGCTGCGCCCGGCTGTCCGTCATGGCGAGATCCGTGGCTGACGTGGCCGCTTGCTCCGCCCGCGTCATGGCCGCGGCCAACTGACCGAACATTTGCCGGTCTTCTTCAGCTTTCTGCTCGAACGTGCGGACTTGTGAATCGAGCCGGACTTGCGTCGCGCGCAATTGCTCTTCGACCACGTGATGGTGTTCGCGCTGCCCCTTGACGATGGTGTCCACGCCGTTGGTCACGACGGCGAGCTGTTCGCGGTTCTGCTGCTCCGCATCCCGAACTTGTGAGAAAATACGCTGCAGCGAAGTCAACGAATCCCGCACCGATTGCGAGTCGGCGGTGGCTCGCTCCGCGTATTTCTGCGTCGCCTCTTCCAATCCCTGCACGAGTTCGCGCAGAATGCGTTCGGCATTATCGCTCTTCTGGGCTTTTTGCAGGGTTCCGATTTCCCGCAGAATGCGCGTTTCGCTGGCGGTGATGGCCGCCGCGGTGTCTCCGGAGGATGCGGTTGTTCCCCCGGCGGCACCTTCGCCGCGGACCGTTCGCGTTTCCACTTCCGCCAAAATCAGAGTCTGCATCTGATCGCGTAAGCGGCTGACCGCATTTTCCAACTCTTCCTGAACTCGCGGACCCACGGAGCTGAGCGCTTCCGTAATCCGGTGATCCAGTTTGGACAATCGCTCGGATTCATCGGTACGCCCTTGCTTCAACCAGCCCGTGATCTCTTCGTGATAACGTTCCAGTTCGCGGGTTACCGATTCTTCGCTGTGAGATATCAGATTCCGCAGATCATCCGGCAATTCCATACGGACTGTTGCCGGCAAAGCGGCTGAGGCCGGGGCTGCCCCGCCCGACATGGCTTCAGGAGCAGCGGCGCACAGAGCGATTCTCTCATTTTCTACGCGTTTGGCCAATCCGTCCACGTGCGAAGTCAGAGAAGTCAGACGCCCTTCAATCTCGGCGATGGTTCTTGACAGTGCTTCGCGGCTGGCCGAGGTCTGTTCCTGCAGCAAGCCCGCCTCGCTGCGCATTGCCGTTTCCAGCTGTTCGTGCGTTTGCAGCAAGTCCTTAAGGACATCCTCCGCACGTTCCTTCAGCTGGTCGGTATGCCCCCGCATGACCGTTTCCAGGTCCTTGACGCTTTCGAGCAGCCTCGTCCCGGCAGGAGCGAAAACTTCCCGCAGGCGGTCCACTCCTCTGGCAATTTGTTGCAGGGTGTCTTCCGACTGTTGTAAATTCTCCAGAGATGCCAACAGTCGCTTGAGTTCGTCCCGGAAAGCCGGCACAAACTTTTGTTCTGTAAGCTCTTGAGTAAACGACTCAAGAAAACTCTGCAGTGGTTCAATCAGTTCTGAGTGGGAGATCGGTTTGGAGGACATGCCTAAATTTCCCTGCAACGGTTCAATATGGATTATTCCATTGACCTCGTTGCAAGGGAAATACCAATCGAGGTTTTGATCTAACAACATAAATTCAGCCGTGAGTTATATCCGACAATACTGTATGAAACAGTGAATTGGCCACGAGGATGCAACATTTCACGGATTGGTCGCATCCCATGAACAGGCCGCCTGAGAGGGATACTGTTTGCAAAGTGGGCTTCGGATCTTTGATGCGGCTAAGTAAGATTCTAAATAACAAACTTTTACGTCCATGAAGAAGCGCATCTGGATTATCGTTGTTGCCGTTATTGTCCTCGCAGCCGTTGGTTTCGGTTGGTACGCCTCAGTACAGAAGAAGAAAGTCAAGCCCACCGAAGTGACTGTGGAAGCGGTGCAGATACGCAGCTTAGTTTCCACTGTCTCCGCAACAGGTGCTGTAGAGCCGGTTACGCAGGTGAAAGTCTCTGCTGAAATTCCCGGCCGTATTGTTCAACTGACGGTAAAAGAAGGGGAAAGCGTAGAGAAGGGGCAGTTCCTTGTGGAGCTTGATCCCCAGACCTACCTTGCGGCTTTGGAATCGGCTACTTCGGGGCTGCGGTCTGCCCGTGGTCAAAAGGAAAAGGCCGAAGCGGATCTTCGCCGTGTTCGAGAATTGGTCTCCAAGGGTATGGCTTCACAATCGGATTTAGATGCCGCCCTGGCGGCTGCCGAACTGTATTCCGGCCAACTCGACATGGCGTTTGCGGAAGAAAAACGCGCTCGCGAAAGTCTTTCCAAGACCCGCATCAACGCTCCGATGAGCGGCATCATTTCCCGGCTGAACAAGGAAATCGGCGAGATGACTTTAGGCTCTCAGTTTCAGGAAGATGTGATTTTGATCGTGGCGGATCTCTCCAAGATGCAGGTGCGCGCCGAAGTGGATGAAAACGATATCGTCGGAGTGAAATTGGGAGACAGCGCTTCCGTTGAGATTGACGCTTTTCCGGATACCACTTTCCGCGGTTCGGTGGCGGAGATTTCACAATCGGCAAGCGCGAAAAGCCTGCAGGATGCTTCGCAAGGCAAGAACTTTGACGTCAAGGTCTCGATCCTCGATTCGGTCAAAGGCATTCGTCCCGGCATGTCGGCTACGGTGGACATTGCCACCGACCGCCGCGACAGCACGCTTTCGGTATCTTTGCAGTGTGTGGCCGTGCGCGATAAAAAGATGGGCAAGGCTGTCGAACTGAAGGAAAAGGAAAAAGCGAAATCCTCACGCGAAGTTGCCGAACAGGTTAAAGCCGGTACGGCCGACACAACGCGCGGACCCGTTCGTTCGGAAATCGAGCAGGGGGTGTTCCTGCTTGTTGCCGATTCCGTAGTCTGGAAACCGGTGCGTTCGGGATTGAGTTCGGATCGGCATATAGAAATTTTGGACGGGATTGCCGCCGGTGATTCCATCGTCAGCGGTCCTTATCGCATTCTTGCCCGCGATTTAACCAACGGCATGAAAGTGCGGATCAAGAAAATGGATGTCCCGCCCCAGGGTGTGAGAAAGTAATCCGGATTGTTCTCTGGACAATAAAGAAGGATGTGCGTGCTCGCTTAATCGCGGAGATCTTTCGATGTGGAACGTTATTATAGCTATCGCCGGGATGATTGTGCTGCTCATTCTCTTTGAGCTGCTCAATCTGCCGGAATGGATCGGCCAAAAACTGCGCGGAGGGAATAACCGGCAGGAATTGTTGGACAGGCTGCGCGCTCTGGAATCCCGCGTCAGGGATCTTGAAAAAAATTCGATGGAGAAATAATTCCAAGAGTTCAGACTACGGTTCCCTTTTCACTTTTACGTTGAATCGGTTAATCCAACGTTTTGCAGATCAAAGAGCCGGGCGAGGGAAATCGTCGCCGCGGCGAATCGAAGAAATGAAACACAACGGAAATACAGGTTTAAGCCCCAACGGCCACTTAATCGAAATCCGCAATCTGATTAAAATATATAGAGTCGGATCGGAGGAAGTGCGCGCTCTTCGCGGCGTGGATTTGGCCATCGGCAGTAATGAGTATGTAGCCATCATGGGACCCTCCGGCTCGGGCAAATCCACTCTCATGAATTTGATCGGCTGTCTTGATACACCCACTGCCGGAGATTATTTTCTGGCGGGCGAAAATGTCTTCGGACTCCTGGATGGAAGTCTGGCCAACATCCGCAATCGCCGGATCGGCTTCATCTTCCAGACGTTTAATCTGCTGCCGCGCGCCTCGGCTCTGCATAACGTGGAGCTTCCGTTGATCTATGCCGGAGTGCGCGCGTCTATCCGCCATCGCCGCGCCGAAGAGGCACTGGATGCGGTGGGTCTGGCCGATCGTATGCATCACAATCCCAATGAACTCTCCGGCGGACAGCGGCAGCGTGTAGCTATCGCCCGCGCGCTGGTGACCAATCCGTCTATTATTCTGGCCGATGAACCGACCGGTAATTTGGATTCCAAAACCGGCGAAGAGATTATGGCGATCTTCGAAAAAATCTATAAAGCCGGAAACACGATCGTGCTGGTCACGCACGAGGAAGACATCGCCCGCCACACGCGCCGCATCATCCGTTTGCGCGACGGCAAAATCGAATCCGACCAAATTCGCGGAGCTTAGCCCCCCATGCGTTTCGTCACGGATCTGGGAGAAGGACTGCGGATCTCGTTTCGCGCGCTGTTGTCCAATAAACTGCGTGCGGTTCTGACGACGCTGGGCATTCTCATCGGTGTGACTACCGTCGTTCTGATGGTGACGATTATCCTTGGGTTGAACCGGTCGGTGGCCAACCAGCTCAGTTTTTTAGGGTCGAACACCGTCTATGTCTCCCGTTGGGACTGGTTTGGCGACAACTGGCGCGCGATGCTGAAGCGACCAAGACTGAAACCCGAAATCGCCGACCAACTCGTCCAGATGTCCACTTTGGCGGAAGCGGTGAGTCCCATTGCGGAAACGTCGCGTTCGGTCGCATTCCGCAGTTCCCGGTTGACCCGCGTGAGTGTGATGGGAGTGACCGAAGGCTACTTGGTGACCAATTCGGCCAAGATTGATTTAGGCCGCTTTTTCACGGATGAAGAAGTGCGCCGCAACCGTCAGGTTGTTGTCATCGGTTCCGAAGTGGCCAATCGCCTGTTCGAACAAACCGGACCGTTGGATCAGCGCATTGATATCGGCGGCCAAAAATTCCGGGTAGTCGGTGTCAATGCCAAGATGGGCCGGTTTCTCGGCCAAAATATGGATGAGTTCGTGCTGATCCCGTTCGGCACTTTCGAGAAGCGTTTTGCGCGCAATCTGGATACGGAAATTGTTGTGAAAGCGCATTCCGCCGAACAGGTGGAAGACCTCGAATGGGAATTGCGCGGCATCATGCGTCGTTTGCGCAAACTCGGACCGCTGGATGCGGACAATTTCGGCATTAACAACCAAAGCATGATCATGAACCTGTATCGCCAGCTCACGGGAACTATCTATGCAGGCGGTGTAATCATTGCCGCCATTTCCCTGCTTGTGGGCGGCATCGGCATCATGAACATCATGCTGGTTTCGGTTACCGAACGAACCAGCGAAATCGGCTTGCGTAAAGCTCTCGGAGCGCGCCGCTGGATGGTGGCTTGGCAATTCCTGATTGAATCCGCCATTATCTGCTCACTCGGCGGCGTTGCCGGCGCCGGACTGGCTTACGCGGGCAGCAAGGCGATGAACAGCTTCATTCCGACTTCGATGCCTTTGTGGGTGGTCGGACTCGCGATTGCTTTTTCAGCCACGATTGGCGTCTTCTTCGGACTCTATCCGTCCATGAAGGCGGCCCGACTCTCGCCGATTGAAGCGCTGAGGCAGGAGTAGTCATGCTGGAACAAGCCCGATTAATTTTGGCTTCACTGTGGGAAGCATTGCAGATGGCGCTGGATGCCATGCGCGCTCATAAGATGCGCAGCTTTCTCACACTCATTGGTGTGGTAATCGGTGTCACCACGATTATCGGCATGATGACGGTGTTGGGGGGAATCAAGAATTCACTCGATGAAAACATGCGCAATTCGCTGGCGGTCAATGTGTTTCAGGTCCAGCGATATGATAACCAGATGGGATTCGGCGGGCATCGCCGCCGCGAGTTTCGTCCGATTATTAAAGCATCCTACGCCGATGCCATCCGCGAGAGATGTCCCTCCGTTCGCCGTGTCGGTGTGGAATCATGGGATTTTGGGCATGTTCTGCGGCGCGGCGCGCTGGAAAGCAACGCCCGCCAGCAAATCGCCGGCGGATCTCCCGAATTCGGGGATAACAACGGATACTATGTCGCACAGGGAAGACCCATTACCGAGCAGGATATTCTTTCCGCGCGCTATGTCATCGTTATCAGCGATGAAGCCCGGCGGGCCCTGTTCGAGAATGTGGATCCGATCGGTCAAACCATCCGCGTGGATGCTCAGAAATTCGAAGTGATCGGTGTTTTCGAGAGCCGCGGGTCCATGCTGGGCGAAAGTCAGGATACTTACAGTTGGATTCCGCTTTCCACTTTTGAACGGGTTTATGGAAAACGATATCCATGGGGTGAGGAGCGCAGCGTCAACCTCACGATTCAGGCTTGGTCGGCGGAAGTCTTTGATCAAGCTCAGGAAGAAGTGATCGAAGTGCTGCGCTCCGAGCGCGGCCTCAAGCCCGGACGGGCCAATAATTTCGGTTTGTGGACTCCCAGCCAGCTGCAGGAGTCGTTCACGCAAATGACCGCTTCCGTCGGCTTTGCGGCCTTTGGCGTTACGGCCGTATCGCTTCTGGTGGCGGGCATCGGCATCATGAATATCATGCTTGTCTCCGTGACCGAGCGCACCCGCGAGATCGGATTGCGAAAAGCTCTGGGCGGCACGCGCGTTTCCATCTTGCGTCAGTTCCTGATCGAATCGGTGATGCTTTCCGAAGCGGGCGGAGCCATCGGCATCGTATTGGGGTATGTGATTGCAATTTTCGTGAATGCCAAATTGAAATATCCCGCTCCCGTTCCGATGGGCTCCGTGGTCTTAGCGATTATCTTCTGTTCGATGGTCGGCATTGGTTTCGGAATGTGGCCGGCCATTCGAGCCGCCCGACTGGATCCTATCGAAGCCCTGCGCCATGAGTGAAACGGACAGACCGGAAATCGTCTTCATGAAGGGTGAGAAGGTTATCCTCCGTCCGCTCGATGATCGCGATTTGCTTTATTGGCAAAAATGGATCAACGATCAGGAGATCGCGCGGAATACCCTGCAGTTTCGTCCCATGACCGAACACGATGAACGCGAGTGGTACGAGAAATACCGGAAAGACCCGAACGCGTTCATGTTCAGTGTCGTCACTCACGATGGAAAGCTGATCGGCAATATCGGACTCTTCGGTGTGAATTGGCGGGATCGCGTTGCTAATACGGGAACACTGATCGGTGAAAAGGAGTATCAAGGCAAGGGCTATGGTTCCGATGCGAAAATGCTGCTGCTGCATTATGCCTTCCACACACTGAATCTGCGAAAAATCTGTTCTTCGGCATTGGCTTTCAACGAAGCGAGTCTCAGGTACAATATAAAATGCGGCTATCATGAAGAGGGCCGCCGCAAAGATCAATACTTCCGCGACGGCCGTTATTGGGACGAAATCCTGATCGCCGTCTTTCGCGAAGACTGGGAGCCGCTCTGGGAAAAATATCAAGCCGGGACTTTCTGATTATTTAGTCTATTCGATCTCATTCCGGACAGTTAATTGGAATCCGGATTTGCGTTTCGTACGGAGGACCATGATCGCATGGTCAAGCATCTAAGTTCATAGCATCCGGCGCTTCTCCGCACGTCGTATGCATGCAGCAAAAAACCCCGGTTCTGCGCTGAGCCGGGGTTTGCTGTTGCCGAAATTTAGACGGGATTGTGAATTCACTCCCCGCGCTTTTTCAGTTCCTTGTCAATCCACATGATCGCATTCATTTTCTCTTCCACGGCCTCGATCTTGGATAGAATTTCCTGCGCGTTTTCTTCTTCTACCATCTGCTCGGTCACGAACCATTGCAGCATGATCTGCGTGCGATAGTCTTTCTCGGCCATGGCCTGCTCGTAGAGCTTGTGGATTAACGCGGTCACTTTCTGTTCGTGTTCCAGAACTTTCTGGAATAAAGCCTTTGGTGAACCGAATTCCACGGGAGGCTGTTCAATGGGTTCCAGTACCGCTTTGGCCCCGTTTGCGAGTAAATAGTCGAAAATTTTCAAGCCGTGTTCGCGTTCTTCGTCGGCCTGCAGCCGCAGCCAATGGGCAAATCCCTTAAGGTTTTGGCTGTCTGAGTAAGCAGACATACTCAAATAGAGATAAGACGAGTACAACTCGTGCTTGACCTGACTATTGAGTGCCATCACCATATTTTTGCTGAGCATGTGCGTCTCCCTTTCCGTTGTTTGCAATTGTATTTAATCTTCTGATTGGTCTTTCTTCTTCTGACATTCAAAATACGATGTCCAATGTCATTATACAACTCAAATGTTTCGGACGTTCCCGGCAACGCGCAAAGGCGTCCGGCGTTAATTCTTTGTTAAATCCAATGTTTCTGACCCACCGCCAAGCCTGTGATATAACTTGTTGAAGGAGGCACACCACAGGTTTTAGAGTATGCAATGTCCGGAACAAATGTAAAAAATCCATTCTAACACAGGATGTTTGCAGTGGTTCGGATTGGAGGGCGGCGGAACCGGGCGGGGTATTTCGAAAACATCGCGATCTTGACATTCAAACGAGGGTGGCCTATATTATTTTTGTCAATCCCCGGCAGCTGACTATCTCGGCTGTGATATTAATGTGATTTGTACTTGAAAAGTGTGAACAGATAAAGCCGTAGCCATTAAGCTGTCCCGGCGGATGGCGCAAAGCAAGGTCCTCCCGACCTTGCTTTTTTATTGGCAGCAGGGAATTCGTTTTCGCAAATGCTGTACAATAAACACAACTCTTTGTACGGCTGTACAACAATATCATGCCTTGAGTTTCCGTAGGGGATTTCGTATCTTGCCCCTATGGAATCCACCGGTTCAATACGGTTCGTTCACGGCTATCCGGCCGCATTGGAAGAACTCCGCAACTTTCCCGCGGGAGTTGAGCCTGATTATATTCTCGGCCTGTACGGCTTGCTGCTTTCCGCGGGTATGCATATCAGCTATTGTGAAGCGGATGTTCTGTCGGGTCACGCGACGCAATTTCTCTATGCGCGTGAACATCCGGAGTGCGCGTGGCTGGCTTTTGTTCCGCCGACCGATACATTGTTTCGCGCTTTGGATGTCACGTGGAAGGAAGTCATTCCTTCCGGGCCGTCTATCGCTTATTCGGTTCTTCGCGATTGGATTCATGAAGGACGGCTGGCATTGGCGCGATTTCGCGAACCGTTATTGGTGTTCGGATTCAAGCAACCCAACACCGAACCGCAGATACTTACGGCGCGGCTTCAGGCGCGGCTGGCAGAACAAACCATTTCACTGGCGGATTGCGAACGAACTTATTGGCGGTATCCGCTTGATGACGGGAATGTTTTAGTGGTTATGGAAAACGCGCCGCGAACGATGGAAAAATTAACGGAGTTGGTTCGTACAGCGGCGCGCCGCGCGATTCGTAATTGGCATACTCCGGATTTAGCGGGCTGTGCTTCGGGAGATGAAGCTTACCGCCGTTTTGCCGGTGATTTGGCCGATCTCGACGTGGATTTCTGCCATCAGGGATTTGCGCCGTGGACGGGACGAGCGTTGTGGACGCAGTGGACTTCGCGCATCAGCCTGCAGCAATTTTTCGAGCGTAACGCTCCGCGATTCGGCGGAGCGGAGCGCGCGGCCCTCACAAAAGCCGCCTTCCATTACGGGCAATGTGTGGATGCATGGCGGCATTGGTCGCGGTTTCTTGGCCCGACGTGGAATCTCGATCATCACGGTTTTATATCGTCGGTTCCCGATGACTTTCTCGCGCTTTGGCGGAACCGTGAATGCCGTTCCCATGCCGCCCGCTGTGTGGATGAAGCTCGTGCTTGGGAAGAAAAAGCCATTCAGGAACTGACGAAAATCATCCGCTGAGGGAAATTAATCCCGCGTAACTGAAGATGCACTTGGACGACGCCGTTACCAAACGTTCCACGCTGCTCATTTCCGCAGTATCTTCCTTCCTCATGCCGGCGATGGCTTCTTCCGTTAATATCGCTTTGCCGTCTATCGGCCGCGATTTCGGAATGGATGCCGTCCTCCTCGGCTGGATAACCACCGCCTATTTATTGGCTGCCGCTATGTTTCTGGTCCCGGCGGGACGCATGGCGGATATTCTCGGGCGCAAAAAAGTCTTTCTTTGGGGCACGGTAATTTATACGCTGGTTTCCTTGCTGCTTGCCGTATCTCCTTCCGGCGGGTTTCTCATTGCCTGCCGCTGTCTGCAAGGGATCGGCGGCAGCATGACATTCGGCACCAGCATGGCTATCCTGACTTCCGTGTATCCTCCGGGGGAACGAGGCAAAGCCATCGGAATTACAACCGCCGCCGTATATCTGGGTCTTTCGCTCGGCCCTTTCTTGGGCGGTTTGCTCACGCAGCAGCTCGGGTGGCGCAGCATTTTTTATCTGAATGTTCCGGTTGGATTGTTTATTCTTGCGCTCACCGTGAGGAAACTCAAGGGAGAATGGGCGGACGCGCGCGGAGAAAAACTCGATCTGACGGGTTCTTTCCTCTATGGGCTGACTCTGTTGGGAGTCATCTATGGTTTTTCCTCACTGCCTCATCTGGCGGGAGGGCTGCTTATTCTGATGGGACTGGCCGGAATTTTTTTATTCGTGAAATGGGAAACCCGAGCCGACAGTCCTCTCCTTGACATCAAGCTGCTTCGCGGAAACACAGCGTTTATTTTTTCCAATCTGGCGGCTCTAATTAATTACAGTGCTACCTTTGCCGTCACGTTTCTGCTGAGTCTATACCTGCAGTATATTAAGGGACTGACTCCGCAGAATGCCGGCCTGATTCTCGTGGCTCAACCTGCTGTGATGACGGTCTTCGCTCTGATTTCCGGCCACCTTTCCGACCGTATCGAGCCGCAAGTCGTTGCGTCGGTCGGCATGGCTCTGACTACCATCGGATTAGTTCTGCTTGTTTTTCTGGGTCCGGATACTCCGCTGACATTAATTGTCATCGCCTTGGTCATTCTCGGATCAGGCTTTGGTCTTTTCTCCTCACCCAACACCAACGCCGTAATGAGTTCCGTCGAGAAAAAATCCTACGGTTTGGCTTCCGCCGTGCTGGGAACGATGCGGCTTGTCGGGCAAACTTTCAGCATGGGCATCGCCATGCTCATCTTTGCCGTTGTCATCGGCCGCGTGAAAATCAGTCCGGATTCTTATCCTCTCTTTCTTCAGAGTGTCCGTCTGGCGTTCATCCTATTTGCTGTTTTGTGCGCCGCCGGTGTGGCCGCATCTCTTGCCCGCGGTAAAATCCGTCCGGCAGGGTAATGCACTATTCCGCTTGCGTATTTTCAATAATAATAATACGTAGAACAAGACAAAGATTGTTCTTGAAAGAGTGCGAAATTTTAACAATATTCAATGATTAATTAGTACAAAATTTCTTGCGTAATTCAACCCGACCGGCTTCTTACTCCACGAAGGAAACACCCATGATCCCTCTGGTTCTTATACGCCACGGCGAAAGCCTTTGGAACAGAACAAACCGCTTCACCGGATGGACCGATATTGATCTCAGCGACAAGGGTGAAGAGGAAGCCCGCAAGGCGGCCAAAGTGCTCAAGGAAAGCGGGCTGACTTTCGACATGGCTTATACGTCGGTTTTAAAACGCGCCATTCGCACGCTCTGGATTGTGCTTGAGAACATGGATTTGGTGTGGATTCCGGTCCGTAAATCGTGGCGGCTGAATGAGCGGCATTATGGGGCGCTGCAAGGTTTGAACAAAGTGGAAACCGCCAAGACCTACGGAGAAGAGCAGTTCATGATTTGGCGGCGCAGCTACGATACACCGCCTCCTCCGTTGAACGAAAAAGATGAACGCTGGGCGGGGCGCGACCGCCGCTATCGCGATCTGACTCCGGAGGAACTTCCGGCTACTGAATGTCTCAAGGATACTCTCAGACGGTTCCTTCCGCTCTGGGAAAACGAGATTGCACCGGAAATTCTGAAGGGCAAGCGGTTAGTCATCGCCGCTCACGGCAACAGCATCCGTGCGCTCGTCAAGCATCTCGACAATGTTTCCGACAAAGATATTGTCGGACTGAATATCCCCACCGGAATTCCGCTGGTCTATGAATTGGATGACAATCTCAAGCCGCTGAAGAGCTACTATCTCGGTGATCCCGAGGAAGTAAAGCGTGCCGCCGAAGCCGTGGCCGCGCAGGGAAAGAAGAAGTAATCCGGCGTGCAAGGGATTTTATCGGCACGTTCCGCGTGTTAGTGATAAATGCGAGGTAAGCATGAAATCCTTATTATGGGCCGCAATCGTCGTCGGGTTTGTTCCCTTTTTTGTATTCGGGCAGAGCGATTCTAACCCGGCACGGGGTGATGTAATACGCAGTTTAGACGAGATTGTCAATTTTAACGCTATGCTCAAGGAATTACCTTATCGTGAGCGGGGACAACTGCCCGCTTTCAGCTCCGCGCAAGAGGAAAAACTGCTCGCCAACGGATTTGTTGTCATTCCCGACAGATGTCAGCAGTTTTTCCATGTGTACGAGAGTTCGCATTATGGCGAGAGTCCGCGGATTGCGAACTTTATAACCAGTGATTGTATCCTGCACATCTATCATATGTTTTACGATTTCACGTTGCGGGTTGCAGAAGCGGAATATTTATTCCCGGCGGTTCGTGATCTCACGATTGCGGCTTTGGAAGAATCGAAATCATATTACGTGCAGATACACGATTCAAGTTTACGGGAGGCTGCCCGCAAGAACGTCGAGTATTTCGGCGTCGCCGCCGCGCTGATTTCCGAAGCCGATACGACGCTTTCGCCCGAAATACAATCGGTGATCGCCGGAGAACTGGGTAAAATCGAAGCCCATGCCGAGCGTACGCGGTCCGGCATTTTCCCATTTGAACAGGATTACACGCAGTTTAATCCGCGCGGACATTATGACCGCTCGCCTGAACTCCAGCAGTATTTCCGCGTCATGATGTGGTACGGACGGTCACCCTTTCCATTCCGATATAATGATTCGAAGACCGAAGAACAAATCCGGCAAGCGCTGCTCATCACACGAATGATGTTTATCCAACGGGAAGACAGTGTGCGGCTGATAGACTTATGGGATGCTATTTACTCCATCACCGATCATTATGTCGGCTCGAGCAACGCGTTGACTCCGTATCAGTTTCGCAATTTGATGGACGAGGCTTATGGCACGGATGCTACGCTTGAGGATTTCGCTGACGCCAAGGGGTTAAACAAGCTCTACCGGCTCGTCGATAAACATCCGCTTCCGCGCATCCAAGCGCAGGCGGCTGGTATTCCCGATGGCCTGCAATTCCGGATGATGGGGCAGCGCTTTATGCCCGACACCTATATCATGCAGAAGCTGATTAGCTTTGGTCATCGCCCATGGCCGTCGGGTTTGGATGTGATGGCGGTGCTGGGGTCTGACCGCGCCGCCACTATCCTTGATGATTCGCTCAAACAGCCGCAACTTTGGGACGAGTATCTGCCGCGTCGCGCCAAACTCGTCGAGGAATTCTCGAAGTTGGATTCAGCGGATTGGAACCGGAACCTTTATTCGGGATGGCTTCACCTCTTGACAAATTTATGGAAGGAAAAGCACGAAGGTTTCCCGGCCTTTATGCGCAATCCGGCATGGACCGACAAACAGCTCACCACGGCTTTGGCCAGTTGGGCGGAAGCGCGTCATGACGTGATCCTCTACGCTGAACAGAGTTGGGCCGAGGGCGGTGATGGTCACGAAGAGGTAGAACAGCCGAAGGGCTATGTCGAACCGACGCCTGGTCTCTACACGGAGCTCGCATCGCTTGTCACGAAGACGGAAGATGTTCTGGAATCATCCGGTTATCTCGATAACGATATGCGAGATATATGCGGTTCGTATCGAAATCTTCTGGATTTTCTTACTTCTGTATCGCGAAAGGAGCTGGCCGCTGATGATCTGACATACGATGAATATGAGCGCATTCGTAAAATCGGTGCGGAAATGGAAACGCTGTTGATTTCTATCATTGGATTGGAACGCAACGTACCGGTTTACAATCAGGGAAAACCGACAGATCAAAAACGCGACCGTCTCCGCGGTTGGTTTGAAGTAACCGGCCCCGATCGGGATATTGCCATTATTGCTGATGTGCACACCACATTGGACAGTTGTCTGGAAGTTGCCGTCGGTCATATAGACAGGATTTTCGTGATTGTTCCCATCAACGGCAAACCGCATCTTACGCGCGGCGGTGTATTTTCGTTTTATGAATTTCACTACCATGCATCCGGCCGGCTTGACGATCGCGCTTGGCAGGAAATGTTATGGCGAGCGCTCGAACCGCCGCGTCCCATCTGGACCTCAACATATTGCACTGATGACTGGAGTTATGATCCGCGTCAGAGACGGGAGAGAATAACAAAGTGAAAACCGCGCTGTTGGTCATTGACGTTCAAAACGAGTATTTCACGGGCAAGCGTCCCATCTCGCATCGTGAACAAACCTTGCCGAATATCCTGCAAGCAATGGATGTCGCGCGAGATCGCGGCATTCCCGTGGTCGTCATTCAGCACAGCGTTCCCAATCCCGAAGCTCCTGTTTTTCGCAAAGGCAGTCCCGGCTGGGAACTCGTGCCGGAAATTGCATCCCGCCCGCGCGATCTGTTGATTGAAAAAATCTTCCCGGCAGTTTTACCCGCACGCCGCTCGAAGACTGGCTGCGCTCGCAAAAAATCGAAAAAGTCGTGATCTGCGGTTACATGACTCACATGTGCTGCGACACCACCGCCCGGCAGGCTTTCCATCGCGGCTACAAAGTAGAGTTTCTTTCCGATGCCACCGGCACGTTGAATTTGACGAACGATGCGGGTACTGTTTCGGCGGAAGATCTTCACCGCGCGATTCTCACGGTTCAGCAGTCCATGTTCAGCAAAGTGATGACGACGGCAGAATGGATCAGTGCTCTGACTAAGGAATAAGCCCTATACCTGACGAACAGAAAATCAAGGACGACGTCGGGCAGACTATTCTGAGCAATAGGAGGTACGACGGCCGATTATTACAGCGAAAAACTGTCCGCACAAAAGCTTAAACGCTGCTATGAAATCGCGCCGCCGCGCGTACAGCAATACCTTCGGGCGGAGATAGATTTTGTTCTCGACCATCTCCGTGCTGACGACTGCGTTCTGGAACTCGGCTGCGGCTACGGCAGAGTGTTAAAGGCTCTGGCGCGTAAAGTGCGGGATGCCGTCGGAATTGACACGTCGCTTGGCAGTCTGCAAGCCGCGCGCGAGTATTGCGTGGAGCAGCCCGATTGCCGGCTGCTCCGGATGAACGCGCTGAATCTCGGCTTTGCCAATCATTCGTTCGATACGGTCGTCTGTATCCAAAATGGAATCTCCGCTTTTCACAATGATCCGCGTTCGCTCATCTTAGAAAGTCTGCGCGTTCTTAAGCCCGGCGGGGTCGCTTTCTTCTCATCGTATTCCGGAAAATTCTGGAATGACCGCTTGGAGTGGTTCCGCCTTCAGGCTTCGGAGGGTTTGATCGGCGAGATTGATGAAGCGAAAACCGGCAACGGCGTGATCGTCAGCAAAGACGGCTTCACCGCCATCACATTCACTCCTGACGACTTCCGTTCTCTGACTTCCGGCCTCGCCCTCGATATCCGCATCGAGGAGGTGGATGAGTCGAGTGTGGTTTGCGCGATAAAAAAATAGAATGCCGCAAGAGATTCTCTCGCGTGTTGTAAACGATGGAAATCTGCTCGTCGAGGAGGGTCATTAGACCCTCCAGGAATCTTCATCCGCCGAGCAGGGTTTCCAAACCCTGCCGAAATCTTGAGATCGCCGCTCGGAATCATAGACGTTAGAACAGAGATTTAGAAACACCAAACGCCGCAAGGGGTGAGGGCACCCACTTGCAGCGAGTAAGTTCCATTTGTGCTTTTCATTAAGTAACGAATTAATGCAAACGAAAGGAGCTTCAAATGGCAGCCATCTCTGATATTGTTAAAGAAGAATACGTTCAAAGTTATCTACAATATCGCTGGCTCGATGATACTCGCGCAAAACTTATAGATCGCTTTTACGTTATTGTGATTGCTTTATTGGGGCTGCGTCTCCAAAAGAATGAAGAACTTTTAAATCTCAGAGAGTGGTTGTTCGCACTTTACGGTGTCGGTTCCATAGTAATATTTTTCTTATCAAAATCAATCATTACCTTTCGACGTCAACAACGTGGCCATGTCAAGTACATCGCTGCTTTATGTGATGCCGTCTACGCGGATGTTACGGACGATACTCGAATTGAATATTCTAAATGCAATCGTTCTGCTTTGCATGAATGGGAGAAATATCGGAAAGGCAGGTCCGTATTTTTAACTCAGTGGGTTGAATTCACAGTAGTGCTGATCGCAATTCTTTTGCCTTGCTTTTTTATTCTTGACTTTGCTCATCTTCTTAGATTTGAATGTCCTATGTTGTTTTTCTCAATTGTTGGCGTGTTTATTCTTTTTAGCATATCATGGTTGATTATCCCATGGTGGCGATATAATCATTCAAAGGACTTTAAATTTGAAAAACACTGAAGTGCATTCTATAGGTCAACTTCGCGATATTTATGTCGCGAAGATAAAAGTATGGTATTTTCACACGATAGTATCGCGTCGGCTAAAGTGACCCGCATATCTGCAAAGCACGCGTCTCAAGTGACAACAAGTCTTTTTACATAGTTGGAGTTTTCGATGATCCGTGTTGAATCCACTCCTGAATTCGTTCAGGGAGTCTACCAGAAAACCGAAGAGCGGCTGAAAGTTATTCGCGGCCGCTTGAACCGCCCGCTTTCGCTGGCGGAAAAATTGATTTTCGGCCACCTTGATGATCCCGCCGCGAGCGACCTCACTCCTGGCAAAGCCTATGTGCAGCTCCGACCCGACCGCGTGGCCATGCAGGATGCCACCGCGCAGATGGCGCTCTTACAGTTCATGTCCGCGGGCATCCAGCACGCGGCAGTTCCCACGACCGTTCATTGCGACCACCTGATTCTGGCGCGAACGGGCGTCAAAGACGATTTGCCCTATGCGCAGGATTTAAATCGTGAAGTTTACGATTTCCTCCGCACGGTTTCGCAAAAGTTTGGTATCGGCTTCTGGAAACCGGGTGCAGGTATCATCCATCAGGTCGTGCTCGAACAATACGCATTCCCCGGCGGCATGATGATCGGCACGGATTCGCACACGCCCAACGCGGGCGGACTCGGTATGTTCGCATCGGGCGTCGGCGGTGCGGATGCTGTGGACGTCATGGCCGGATTGCCGTGGGAAGTGCTCATGCCTAAGCGCATCGGTGTGCATCTTACGGGAAAAATGAGCGGCTGGACTTCGCCGAAAGACGTCATCTTGAAATTGCTCGGCATTCTCACGGTCAAGGGCGGTACGAATGCGGTGATTGAATACTTCGGCCCGGGCGCAGAATCCATTTCTTGTACGGGCAAGGCTACCATTACTAACATGGGAGCAGAATTAGGAGCCACGACTTCTGTTTTTCCGTATGATTCGCGCATGGAACTGTATCTGCGCAACACCGAGCGCGCGGCCATCGCCGATCTTGCCGGAAAGCACAAACATCTGCTGTCCGCCGATCCCGAAGTTCTCAAAGATCCTGCGAAATTTTTCGACCGCGTCGTGGAAATCAATCTTGATACACTCGAGCCGCACGTGGTCGGACCGCACAGTCCCGATGCCGCCCGTCCCATTTCCGAATGGCCGAAAGCCGCGAAGGAAAATGGCTGGCCGCTCGAACTCAAGAGCGCGCTCATCGGATCGTGCACGAATTCATCCTATGAAGATATCGGCCGTTCCGCCGATGTCGCCGAGCAGGCTACAGCGAAGGGACTCAAGGCCCGCTGCACGCTCTACGTGACTCCCGGCAGCAATCGGATTTACGGCACGATTCAGCGCGACGGCCAGATGCAAAAACTGGAAAAAGTCGGCGCGATTGTTCTGGCCAATGCCTGCGGCCCGTGCATCGGCCAGTGGATGCGCAGCGACGTCAAACAGGGCGAAACCAATTCCATCATCTCTTCCTACAATCGTAATTTCCCCGGCCGCAACGACGGCAGCGCCGCTACGCTTTCGTTTATCACGAGCCCCGAGATCACGGTTGCTTACAGCTTAGCCGGGACGATTGATTTTAATCCGCTGTCCGATCCCATTCCGGGAACCAACGTCAAATTGACTCCGCCGCCGCCCGCGCCGGAAATTCCCGCGAAAGGTTTCGTAAAGGATGAAGAAGGCTATCTGGCTCCTCCTACGGATACCGCAGCCGTAGACGTGAAAATTGATCCCGCATCCAATCGTTTGCAGGCATTGAAAGCGTTTGAGGCGTGGAGCGGGGAAGACTACAAAGACCTGCCCGTGCTTCTTAAAGCGAAAGGCAAATGCACGACCGATCACATCTCTCCGGCGGGCAAGTGGCTCCGTTTCCGCGGACATCTTGATAACATTTCCGACAACATGTTCAGCGGTGCGGTCAATGCTTTCACAGGTGAAGCGGGTAAAGTGAAAAACCCGCTGACCGGTGAAGCCGGAATGGATGTCTCTAAAGTCGCGCGCGATCTGAAGGCTAAGGGATTACGCTGGGTGGTCATCGGCGACGAAAATTACGGCGAAGGTTCTTCGCGCGAACATGCCGCGATGTCGCCGCGTTTTCTCGGCGGTGCAGCGGTCATCACCCGCAGCTTCGCCCGCATCCACGAATCCAATCTGAAAAAGCAGGGCATTCTGCCGCTCACGTTCGCGAACGTTGCCGACTATGAAAAAGTGCACGAAGGTGACCGCGTTTCCCTCTTGAATCTTGCGCATCTCGCTCCGGGTGTCCAAGTGAAAATGGTGCTGAAACACGCGGATGGCGGTCAGGATGAAGTCCTGCTCAATCAATCCCTCAACCGCGAACAGATTGAATGGTTTAAAGCCGGCGGTGCGCTGAACTACATGCGTAAGAAGAAAGTGTAAGGTTTCTTCACTTCACTATGACGAAAGGCGTGCCGAACGGTGCGCCTTTCTTTATTTCTATGTCCGATTTGGGAACAAATTAGCGGTTTATGCCGTCCAAAGAGCAAGCAACAGGATTTGTCAGGGTGAAAGCATGAAATCTGAACAAAATTCCAAACGGGAGCGCTATAGCTGGGCATGGTGGTGGAGGGAATGGATAAAACCGTTCATCATCATTATCTCCATTATGGCACCCTTACGGTCGTCCATCGCCGATTGGTATGATGTTCCCACCGGGTCTATGAAACCCACAATTCTCGAGGGAGATCGCGTCGTGGTGAACAAGCTGGCCTACGATCTTAAACTACCTTTTACTTCCGTTAGGCTGGCCCGCTGGTCGCAGCCCGCGCGCGGCGAGACGGTGGTCTTTCGTTCGCCTGCGGACGGCGTTCGGCTGGTCAAGAGGGTCATCGGAATTTCCGGTGACACGCTGGCCATGTTGAACAACCAGCTATTTATCAACGGTAAACCGCTGGAGTATTCACCGCTGGAACCGGCTGCCATATCCGGAATTCCCTATGAAGAGCGACATCCCTACGAATTTTTACGCGAGGATTTAGCAGGGAAAACACACGCGGTTATGCTTACACACGGCATCATGTCGCGGCGGACGTTCGGACAGATTGTCGTACCGCCGGGTCAATACTTTGTGATGGGGGATAACCGTGACAACAGCGCGGACTCTCGATATATCGGCTTTATTCCGGGCGAGAGTATCGCGGGAGAAGCGATTGCCGTGGCACTTTCATTGGATCGCGCTCACTGGTTCATTCCGCGATGGCAGCGGTTTTTCCGCGCGCTATAGAATAATCCGATAAATGAAAACGCCCCGGCAAACGGGGCGTTTTCAAATTAGGGTCGGACTGTCAATCGTGTGTTACTCACCCAGCAAGCTCTCCACACGCTGCTTCAAGTTATGCTTAGGCAGTGCGCCGACCTGCTGATCCACCAGCTTTCCGTTCTTGAAAAAGAGTAGTGTCGGGATCGAACGCACGCCGTACTGCATGGCCACGTTCGGAGCATTGTCCACGTCAACCTTTAAAAATGCGACTTTGCCTTCGTACTCGCCGGCCAGTTCCTCAATGAACGGGGCGATCATCCGGCACGGCGCGCACCAATCCGCATAGCAATCCACGACCACATGCGGGTTCTGCTGAATCGCTGGGCCGAATTGTGCATCATCCACGTGCTGCGCTTTGGAAGATGTTTCTTTGCTCATGCTATTTTCCTATAGTAAGTTATCGTTCCGGATGCGCGGGGTTCGTATTAGGAAATTTTAAGCAAGGACTTAATCTTTTGTTCGAAGAAAGCCTTGTCCCGATACCCCACGGCTTTTTCCACGATGTTTCCCTGCTGATCAATGATGTAAGTTGTCGGAATGCCGGTCGGAGATCCAAACTGCTTCTGAGCTTCTTCATTAAACAGCGTACTCACGTACTTGATCGGTTGGCTGGTCGTGAACTGCTTCACCGCATCTTTACCTTGCCTGGCAAAGGCGACGCCCACAATCACTAAACCTTTACTTCCATACTCGGCATACAAATCGTTGAAATGAGGAATTTCCCTCCGGCAAGGACCGCACCAAGTGTCCCAGAAATCAATAATCACTACTTTACCCAAATACTGCCGCATATCCACCGTCTTCTCATTCACGTCCTGCACGGTGAATTCCAGCTTGTTTGCGTTCTTGGGAGTTGCCTTCTTGCTCTGGCCGCATCCAATCGAGACCAGCATAAGAAGGGCCAATGCAAGCGCGACGAATCTCGTCATTTTCTTTCCTTCTCCAGTAATCCGGTATTTTTTCATGGGACACTCCGACCTCAAAGACGCTTCGTGTATACCCCAAAAACCGAGTTCCGGTTCCCGAGGGGCTGTAATTAGTTAGAAATCAATTCCTAAGCAAATTGTGTCTTCTGACATTATTTGCTATCCGAAGTGAATACCCGAGTGCAATGGCTGGAGAGCCAGGTTGGCAATTCGTAAGGCAAGGCTCCGATGTGTGCCGCGAGTTCATACAAATACAGCACGGCATCACCCTGCTTTCCCCAGAATACAACTTCCTCACCGATATCAGGGCGATCTTCCTCTGTAAACACAAAGCAGGAATCCCTCGACATCAATCCCACCAGCGGTATCCGCTTCCCGTGGAATAATACATCCGCTTTTCCCACCAGACTTCGCGGATAGTTGCAGGAATGACCCAATCCCACTTCAGCTCCCCAGCCGTCCATGGGTGCTTTCCAGAAATGCGGTGTTGGGAATCCGTGACCCCGCCGCACCCGCCGTACGGATCGTATGCGCCCCGCCAGCGTCATCACTGGCTCAAGCGGGAGTAACTCGTAAACGTCTTTTGTAGTTGGTTGGCCGTACAGGGCAATTCCCGTGCGCACCATATTTCCCGGAACATCAGGAATAGCTATCGCCGCAGCCGAGTTCGCAAGGTGAATCCACCGCGGTTCAATCCCAAGATTTTTCGCCTGCCGAACGATCTTGAGAAAAATCTCAATCTGCCGCTGGCCGTGCTTGTTGTCTTGTGGGCCGCTGTATCCCAAATGGGAGTATATTCCCACGACGTTCAGATGCTTCATCCGGCTGATTTTCTGCAGAGCAGCAGCGGCCTCGGAGTGATGAATCCCCACCCGGCCTAATCCGGTGTCGAATTTAACGTGTGTCGGAATCGCGCGCCCGAACTTACGTGAGACCGCTTCGAGGTACTCCACCTTATACCAGGAAGTGGCAGCCGCTTCCAGATCCCAGTCCAGAAACAGGGACGGGGGCTTGCCTACCCAGTCCGTCATCACCAGAATCGGCTTCGTTATTCCAGTCTGGCGCAGTTGTGCGCCATCATGCGGAGAGCTTACTCCAAACGCTGCCGCTCCGGATCGGTCTACCACTTTAGCGCACGGAATCAAACCGTGGCCGTACCCATTCCACTTGATGACGGCTAAGAGACCGCGGGGATCAACACGGGTCAGGATGCTTGTTGTGTTCCGGGCTAATGCTCCTAAATCCACGCGAATTTCCGGACCCGGAAAGCTGACCGTTGGTTCCTTACACACGTAATCAATCTACGCAAATACGCTCCCTTTGGCAAGAGGAAACTATCGCCTTCGCGCTTGCAAGCGCAAAAAAACACTCCCATGATTGCTCACGGGAGTGTTTAAAAGCGAGAAGCTCTTTAAATTACTTCTTCTTCGGTGCGGCCTTTGCAGGAGCGGGCTTCTTGACGTTCTTGTTCAGCTCTTCCTGGGCCTTCATGGCGGATTCGGTGCCGGCATACTTCGGGTTCTTCACGAACTCTTCGAAAGCCTTCATCTTCTTCGCCTTCGGCATCTTCATGATCTTGTCGAACTCGGTCTTGGCCACTTCATTACGGGCTTTCAGACCGGCCGGGGTGTTCGGATACTTCGCAATCAGATCGTCAATCTTCTTGTCGTTGTACAGCTGCTCGGCCAGAGCGTTCCGGGCCATGTTGGCGGCCGGGGTGTTCGGATACATCTTCAGTACGTCATCGTACTTCTTCTCGGCAACCATTTTCTCGGCGATCTTGTTGGTTGCTTCAGCGGCGCTGGGGGTGTCGGCATAGTCCTTCAGAATGTCTTCGTACTTGCCTTCGGCCAGCATCTTCTCGGCGATCTTGTCCTTCGCCTGCTTGGCGATGGGCAGATCCGCATACTTCTTCAGAATGTCCTCGTACTTCCCTTGATCAAACAGCTTCTGAGCGCGTTGTTCCGGGGAAGCGCAACCGCCAAGCATCATTGCAATGACGGTGAGGATGACGACAACAGACAGTGTGCGTTTCATGGAGCGAATCTCCTCCCTGGAGAAAAAATGAGATCTTCACCTGCCGTTTGTGTATCGCAGCGCGACATCGGGGCAGGTTTCCGGTGTGCTTTGCTTAGGTAAAATCTATGTTCAGCCCTAAAAGGGCGGATGAGCGTTATTTCGGTTTCGTCTGGCGCATCTTTCCCAACAGATCCGCCGCTTCCTTGTATGCTGTTGTCCCTGCGAAAGAACGCGTAATTTCTTCCAGAGCCGCTTGTCGGGCCTGCCCTTTCAGCTTTTTGGCTTTATTCAGGGCTTCCGTCGCCCGATCTTCTTTAATCTTCTTCGCCTGCGGAGTATCCGGGAATCGCTGCAGTAATTGATCTAATTGCCCCGACATCAGCAGAGAATCCGCCATTCGCATCTTGCACATCGTGACCAGCGGCGAATTGGGATATTGCTCGATTACCGCCGAAAAGTCACCTGCGTCAAAAAGCTTCTGTGCAAGTTCCATTTTAGCTTTAAAGGCTGCAGGAGTAAGCGGGTATTGCTGAATTACCTGCTCGAATTGCTTTTCCTGCAATAACTTATCAGCCAACTTGGCCGCAGCCCGACGGGCGATTTCCAAGTCCGGATACTTGTCAATGACTTTCTGATACTCGCCCTTATCAAAGAGCTTTTGCGCCGCTGACGGTCGGCTGGAGCAGCCCGCCGAGGTCAGAAGTAGTACGGCTGCGACGCCCAGAATCAGAACTGTTTTAGCAAATCGCGTGAGAAACATCGCTTACAAAATCCAAAGTTTTCGTCACACTTAACAAACCCTTAATTTAATCATTATTTCTCAAAAAGTCAAGCCAGCTAACCTTCTAACCCATCAGCCTCATAAAGAGGCATATTTGCGAGTCATTGCCTCTCGGCTTGACAACCGTTTACGGGCTTTAATGCCGTTGGACATTCGATTTGAAGCTTGGGATTAAACCGTTTTTAGGTATAGTAAATATCTGTTTTTTAGACTATTTATTCTATTGTATGGACACTCTTTCTCAGAATCATCCTTGCATTTCTGGACAAGGCACGCTATATTTTTTGCGATAATATACAAAGAAAACGATTAAATAGGAACAGGCAATCATGAAACGTGAGCGAATTTGGCGCAGGCGAGAAACCTACCTCCTGGTGGCGGGGAGTTTTCTCATGGCTCTGCTCTATGGAGGCATCTCCTACGCACAGAGTCCCAATCCGGCTCACTATGTCACCATGTCCGAACGGATTGGCCGCATTATTGTTCTCTATCGGGCGTTCGACGTGTGGATCTATTTTTTTCAAGCCCTCCTGCTTTTTATGTGTATCGGCCTGTCTATCTACTACTGGATACTCTTCCGTAAGCCGGTTTTCGTGCAGAAGATTCGCAAAAAGCTTTCCGAACTCACCCATACCATTGATATGCAAGCGGCCATTGATTTCGAGATTACCAGCTTGTCCAACCGCTTCCTGTTCTTGGATCTGGTGATCGGCGGTGCTCCGGTCGCCGGATTGTTAGGGACGGTTGTCGGTTTGGTGCAGGTTTTCAGCGAGCAGACTCTCGTACAGCATGTTACCATGCAGACTATCGCCGGAGGCATGTATGTCGCGATGGTCACGACCGTCTGCGGCCTCATCGTCGCCTTGTTTGGCATCGTTGCCCGCCATTTGCTCGATTCCCGA
>RPQS01000035.1 GCA_003818605.1 Candidatus Zhuqueibacterota bacterium
CGATGCGCTGTCCAACATTGACGATCCCGTCAAGACGAAGTGCATTTATGAACTCATGGAAGCCGTGGACAACTTCATCCCCGAGCCGGTTCGCGCCATAGACAAACCGTTGCTCATGCCGGTGGAAGACGTCTTTTCCATCACCGGACGCGGCACGGTCGGCACGGGTCGTATCGAGCGTGGAATCATTAAGGTTGGTCAGGAAATAGAAATCATCGGTCTGGGCATTCACAAGAAGAGCGTCGTCACCGGCGTGGAAATGTTCCGCAAGTTACTCGATGAAGGTCGGGCGGGCGATAACGTCGGCCTCTTGCTGCGCGGCGTGGAAAAGACCGAACTCGAACGCGGCATGGTTGTGGTAGCTCCCGGTTCGATCAAGCCTCACACCAAGTTCGAAGCTCAGGTTTATGTCTTGTCCAAGGAAGAAGGCGGACGTCACACTCCGTTTTTCCCGAACTACCGTCCGCAGTTTTTCTTCCGCACGACCGATGTGACCGGTTCCATTCAACTCCCCGAGGGAGTGGAGATGGTTATGCCCGGCGACAACATCATCATGACGGTGGAACTGATTACGGAAATCGCCATGGATGAAGGGCTTCGTTTCGCTATCCGCGAAGGCGGCCGTACGGTCGGTGCCGGCGCTGTAGCGAAGATTCTTGAGTAACCATTCCCGTTGTTTGTACGCCGAAGCGGGTTCTCCGACCCGCCCGGAGGATAATGACGATTCCGAACCACTGCTATAGCGAAGGTCGGAATAACATACAGTGATAAGCCCGCGTAAGCGGGCCGGACGGCCGTAGCTCAATTGGTAGAGTACCGGTCTCCAAAACCGGGTGTTGGGGGTTCGAGTCCCTCCGGCCGTGCAAGGAAAGTCAGCGAAGGACAGCCATGTTCAAGAAGATTGTTGAATACATTTCGCAGGTTCGAACGGAACTCAGCAAAGTCTCGTGGCCGACACGGTCTGAGATGTGGGAATCCGCGAAGATTATCCTGATTCTCTGTGTGATACTGGCCGCGGCGGTGTTCGCGGTGGATAATCTGCTGTCTTTCGGTCTTGAGAAAATCCTTTAAATTCGCATGATCCGGGCGTGAATTCTGAAACCATCCATTGCCCGGCCTGCAGTTCGGACAAGTACGAATTTCAATTTGCAGTCCGCGACCGATTTGAAACGGTTCCGGGCCAGAAATATCGGATTGTTCGATGTGCGGATTGCGGACTGCTCTTTGTCAATCCCCGGCCTGATGCGGAGTCTATTTCGGAGTTTTACGAAGCGTCCGGATATGATCCGTTCATCAGCAGCGGCGGTGACCGTTCCGCGGCAGCCGCAGCCTATCGTTTGGTAAGGTATTTTTCGGTTCGTCGTAAAGCTGCGCGCGTGATTCACGGTTTATCGAAAGATGCTTGTGTGCTGGACGTGGGTTGTGCAACCGGAGAGTTCGCGGCAGAACTCAAGCGGCGCGGATTTCGTTCTTGCGGTGCGGAACCGGACGGCAAGGCCGCTGAATTTGCCCGGAAACAGTTCGGCTTAACGGTTTGGACGGGGGGAATTGAAGCGGTTCCTGATCCGGCCGGCCCCTTTGATCTGATTACGATGTGGCATGTGTTGGAACATGTTCACGACTTGCAGGGAACGTTGGAACGACTGCACGGATTTCTGACACCGCGCGGCAAACTGGCGGTGGCCGTTCCCAATCCGATGTCAACCGATGCGCGTTTGTACGGAACCGATTGGGTTGCGTGGGATGCTCCCCGGCATCTGTATCATTTCGAACCTCGGGTTCTGCTCACACTGCTGGATCGTGCGGGCTTTCGCTCGGAGCGGGCCGGTGCGGTTGCCTTCGATGCTTTCTATCACAGCCTGCTTTCGGAATCCGAATCGGCTTGGCGGGGTTGGCGCGCGGGAGCGCGCGGATTACGGAGTTTTTTACGAGGCGTCTTCGGCGGCGAAGGATCCTCGGAATTGTACATCGCATATAAAAGGTAAGCCCATACTCGTGACTTCTTCGCCGGATACCAGCACTGCGACAGGCGAAATCGCCTGGTACGTTATCCACGTCTTTACCGGACAGGAAGAAAAAATCCGTTCCTTCTTACTGGAGGAAGTCAAGCGGCTTCATTTGGATGAATCCATTACGCAGGTGCTGATTCCGAAAGAAGACGTGATCGAGATGCGGGATGGGAAGAAAAAGACCAAAACGCGCGTCTTTTTCCCCGGCTATATGCTGGTGGAGATGAAGCTGGACAAAGCCACGGAGCACCTGATTCTCAATACTCCGCAGGTCATCAATTTCGTCGGACCCAAGAATCGTCCACAGGCTTTGCGTAAATCGGAAGTGGATCGCATTTTAGGCCGGGTGGATCAGGGGAAGGGTACGCAAGTAATCGAAGTTCCCTTTGAATTGGGGGACAGCATCAAGGTGATAGACGGTCCCTTCAAAGATTTTACGGGTGTGGTACGGGACATCAACCTGGAAAAGCGCAAGGTCAAGGTGATGGTTTCGATTTTCGGCCGTTCGACGCCAATCGAACTCGATTTCCTTCAGATTTCGACCGATATTTCAACTTGAATTTCGAACGAACATTCAACACATACGATAGATTATGGCAAAGAAAGTCACCGGTATTATCAAACTCCAGCTTGCCGCGGGCAAAGCCACACCGGCCCCGCCTGTGGGACCCGCCTTGGGCCAGAAGCAAGTGAACATCATGGAGTTTTGCAAGCAGTTCAATGCGCGGACGGAAAAAGACGCGGGCAACATTATTCCGGTAGTCATCACCGTCTATCAGGATAAAAGTTTCTCGTTTGTCACGAAGAGTCCGCCGGCGTCTTCACTGCTGTTGAAAGCGGCCTCGGTGGAGAAAGGCTCCGGTGTTCCCAATCGCAATAAAGTTGCGACGGTCACGCAAGCCCAAGTCCGGCAGATAGCCGAAATGAAAATGAAAGATCTGAACGCCAACGACGTCGAGATGGCCATGCGCATGGTAGAAGGTACGGCGCGCTCGATGGGAATCGTGGTTCAGGGTTGAACATCATCGCTGGGAGGCTGAAAGCCGTTCGGACCAGCATGAAGGAGCGATTGTGACTATTTCAAAGAGAGTTCGGGAAAACAAGAAGAAGATTGACCGCCGCAAGGAGCACTCGTTGGAGGAGGGCGTGGCGGTGCTGAAGAAATTGGCCCCCGCCAAATTCAACGAGACCGTGGAAATTTCCATCCGGCTCGGCGTGGATCCCAAGAAGGCAGATCAGGTAGTGAGAGGGACGGTTGCTCTGCCGCACGGAACGGGAAAAACCGTTCGCGTGTTGGCGATCACCAAGACAAAGCAGAGTGAAGCGGAATCGGCAGGAGCGGATCTGGTCGGTTTTGAAGATGTGATCGAGAAGATCAAGGGCGGCTGGACGGATACTGATGTTATCGTCGCTACGCCCGAAGCCATGCCGGAAATCGGAAAGCTGGGCAAGATTCTCGGTCCCCGCGGTTTGATGCCGAATCCGAAGGCGGGTACGGTCACTCCGAACATCGGGCAGGCCATTCACGAGATTAAAGCCGGTAAGGTCGAGTTTCGCGTGGATAAGACCGGGATTCTCCATCTGGGAATCGGCAAGATCGCATTTTCCGAGCAGCAACTTCGCGACAATTTAACGGAGTTGTTCCGCAATGTCATGCGTTTGAAACCGGCTTCCGCCAAAGGACAGTATGTGAAGTCGGTGTTTTTAAGTTCCACGATGAGTCCGGGCATCAAGCTCACCCGCGCGGTAGTGGAAGGCGTAAAATAAATGTTTGACGCGGACATGCTAAGGCATGATCCCCGTTCGAATGCAGATCGGTAAACCCAACGATAACCATGCAAACTGAAACTGCCAAGAGAGCGCCGAAACCTAAAAAAATCGAGACCGTTAGCGACTTGACGGATCGAGTGAATCGCGCGCGCGGTATTTATATTACCGATTTTAAGGGATTGACCGTCGCGGAAATGACGGATCTTCGCCGCCAGTGTCACCAGAAGCGGGTTGAGTACCTTGTGTGCAAAAATTCGTTTGCGCGCATGGTGATGAAGGAAAAGGGATATCAGGGTGCCCTCAAACATCTGGAAGGTCCGACGGCTCTGGCTTTCTCGTATGATGATCCGGTTGTACCGGCCAAGATTTTGGCCGATTTTGCCGCGAAGAACGAGAAGCTGGTGTTGAAGGGCGGAGTATTCGAAGGCAAGGCCATTGAGCCCGCCGAAATCAATGTGATTAAAGATCTGCCCAGCCGGGACGTAGCGCTTTCGATGGTTGTAGCGGCCATTGCCAGTCCGGTTCAGGGATTCTATAATGTGGTTTCCGCCGTGCTGCGCGACTTCGTTTCGGTTGTAGACCAGATCGCCGAGCAGAAGAAGGCCGCGGCCTGAGCGGAAGAGACAAGGCAACAAACAAAACAAGATACACGGAGAGAACGGTGAACCAGATCATTGAAGCCATCGAGAAGATGACCGTCATGGAACTCGTCGAGCTGAAGAAAGCCCTCGAGGAAAAATTCGGCGTGACGGCAGCCGCTCCGATGATGATGGGCGCGATGCCGGCGATGGCCGGTGCGGCCGCCCCCGCAGTGGAAGAGAAGACCGAATTCGATGCCATTCTTGCGACCATCGGTACCAACAAGATTCAGGTCATCAAGGTTGTACGCGAGTTAACCGGTCTTGGTTTGAAGGAGGCGAAGGATCTCGTAGACGGAGCTCCGAAGCCGGTGAAGGAAGGCGTTTCCAAAGACGAAGCGCAGAAAATTAAAGCCAAGCTGGAAGAGCAGGGAGCCACGGTCGAGGTCAAATGACCGGAGACTCTGGTGTCCTGTTGCACAATCCCCCAGAACGCTGAACATTAAGGTTGCCGAGTCTGTCCGCGGACACCGCGGAACGGACTTGGCAATCTTGCGTTTATTGACGGGTGATTTAGCCGGTCTAAAACGGGTCGGAAGACCGTTCCGTCCGCCACAAAAGACGGATAAACCGTTTTATAGTAAGGGAGATTAGCGTTGCGAGATACGCGAAAATCCATCCAGCGCATCAGCTTCTCAAAGATTTCGGAAGTCCTTGAGCTGCCGGACATGCTGGAAGTCCAGCTGCGCAGCTTTGATGATTTTCTGCAGAGAGACATTGCATTGTCCAAGCGGAAAATGCAGGGGCTGCATGCGGTTTTTAACAACATTTTCCCGATCATTGACAACCGCGAGACTCACATTCTCGAGTTTGTTGATTATTACGTTGAAGCGCCGAAGTACGATGAGGATGAATGCCGCGAACGGGGAGTGACTTTTCAGGCTCCGTTGAAAGCGAAATTGCGGCTTTCTTCGCGGGAAGAGGGCAGTGAAAGCGGCAGTTTCGACAACACGATCGAGAGCGACGTGTATCTGGGCAATTTGCCGCTCATGACTACGTCGGGCACGTTTATTATCAACGGCGCCGAACGCGTGATCGTGTCCCAGCTGCATCGCAGTCCGGGCGTCTCATTCAGTGACGACGTGCATCCCAACGGCAAGAAGATTTTTACGGCGCGCATTATCCCCTTCCGCGGTTCGTGGATCGAATTTACGACTGATATCAACGACGTGCTCTACGTCTATATTGACCGCCGCAAGAAATTCCCGGCCACGACGCTGCTGCGCGCTCTGGGGCACGCCACCGACCGCGACATTCTGCGGCTGTTCGATTATCTGGAAGAAGTGAATCTGAGCCGCAAAGATATTCAGAAAGAATTCGGGCGTATCTTCTCAGGGGACGTCGTTAATGAAGCGACCGGCGAAGTCATCGTGCAGTCGGGTGCGGAATTCAACGAGGAAACGCTGAAGACTCTCACGGCGGCCAAAGCCAAGTCGGTGGAGCTTCTGAAGATCAAGAAGCGCGACGTGGTCTATGATATTATCCGCAACACGCTGAATAAAGACAAATCCAATACGCCGGATCGGGCGCTCGAAGTCATCTATCGCGAGCTGCGGAGCGGCGAGCCGCCGGACATTGATACGGCGCGCAAATTTTTACAGCGGCTGTTCTTCGACGAGAAGCGATACGATTTAGGGACGGTAGGCCGCTACCGCATCAACAGCAAACTGCAGCTGGAAGTGCCGCTGGAAACCACGGTGCTGACCGAGGACGACATGATTGCGATTCTGAAGCACGTGCTCAAGCTTCGCATCGGCAAGCAGAGTCCGGACGACATTGACCATCTCGGAAACCGCCGCGTTCGCACGGTCGGCGAACAGCTGGCCAATCAGTTCAGCGTAGCCCTTTCGCGTATGGCGCGCACCATTAAGGAGCGCATGAATCTGCGGGACAGTGAATCGCTCACGCCGCAGGATTTGATCAACGTGCGCACGATCTCGTCGGTAGTCAATACATTTTTCGGCACGAACCAGCTTTCGCAGTTCCTCGATCAGGTTAATCCGCTGACCGAACTGACGCACAAGCGCCGCTTGTCCGCATTAGGTCCCGGAGGATTAACCCGCGAACGAGCCGGGTTCGAGGTCCGCGACGTGCATTACACGCACTACGGCCGTTTATGCCCGATCGAAACACCCGAAGGTCCGAACATCGGTTTGATTTCCTCGCTCTGTACGTATGCCAAGATCAACGATATGGGTTTCGTCGAGACGCCCTATCGCGTTGTTAAAAACGGTAAAGTGACGAAGCAGATCGAGTATCTTTCGGCGGACGAGGAAGACCGCGTGGCGATTGCCCAGGCGAATACGCCGATCAATCCACGCGGTGAGTTCCTCACGGAAAAAATCAAATGCCGACACCGCAGCGATTTTCCCATCCACGGCTCCAACGACATTGACTTTATGGACGTCGCTCCGTCGCAGATCGTTTCCATTGCGGCGGCGCTCATTCCGTTCCTTGAACATGACGACGCCAACCGTGCCCTGATGGGCTCCAACATGCAGCGTCAGGCGGTTCCGCTACTGCTGCCGCAGGCTCCCTACGTGGGGACAGGCATGGAGCGCAAGGCCGCGGAAGACTCGCGCACGTTAGTTCTTGCCGAAGAAGACGGCGTGATTGATTATGTGGACGCCAATCGCATCGTTCTCCGTCCGAAAACGGTTTCCGGCGACGGCAACGGCAACGGACAAGGACAGGTTCGGACGTATAAGCTGAAAAAGTTCTACCGAACGAATCAGGATACGTGCATCAATCAACGGCCGTGCGTGGCGGAAGGCGAACAGGTCAAGAAAGGCCAAGTGCTCGCGGACGGCTGTGCCACGGAACGAGGCGAACTGGCCTTGGGGCGCAATGTGCTGTGCGCGTTCATGCCGTGGAACGGGTACAATTTTGAGGATTCCATCGTGGTTTCGGAGCGCATCGTTTACGACGATGTGTTCACGTCCATCAATATCGAGGAACTGGAGCTTCAGGTTCGCGAAACCAAGCGCGGCGAGGAAGAACTCACGCGTGAAATTCCCAACGTATCCGAGGATTCCGTCAAAGATCTCGATGAAATCGGCATCGTCCGCATCGGGGCTTCGGTTCGTCCCGGCGATATTCTCGTAGGTAAAGTGACGCCTAAGGGTGAGACGGATCTCACGCCGGAAGACAAACTGCTCAAGGCGATTTTCGGCGATAAAGCCGGAGACGTGAAGGACGCGAGTCTGAAAGCGCATACCGGCATGTATGGAATCGTCATCAACACCAAGCTGTTCAGCCGCAAGAAAAAGGACGCCAAGACACGCCGTGAAGACAAGAAAGCGTTGGAAGAACTGGATCAGCGCTTCGAACAAGATCGCGCATCGCTCCGCCGGACTCTGGCGGAAGAGCTGTACGCCATTCTGCGCGGTCACAAATCGCGCGAAGTTCGCGACCACAGCTTGAATCATGTTTTAATCGCGGAAGGAACGCCTTTTTCGGAAGCTGCCATCCGTGGACTGGATATGGATGATCTGGAAGCCAGTTACGCATGGACGGAAAACGAAGCGGTCAACGAGCAGGTGGAGCAGGCCTTCGATAAATATCGCGACCGTTTGTTCATTCTGCAAAATGAACATAAGAATGAAAAATACCGCATCCAAGTCGGCGATGAACTGCCTCCCGGTATCGTGCAGCTGGTCCGCGTCTACGTTGCGCAGAAACGCAAGATTACCGTGGGCGATAAGATGGCCGGCCGTCACGGGAACAAGGGTGTGGTTGGCAAAGTCGTTCCGATGGAAGACATGCCGTTTCTTTCCGACGGTACCCCTGTGGATCTCGTGCTCAATCCGCTCAGTGTTCCTTCCCGTATGAATCTGGGGCAGATCTTTGAAACGACATTAGGGTGGGCGGCGCATCGTTTAGGAGTATACTTTGCCACGCCGGTGTTCGACGGCGCGAAGCTGGCTGATGTGAATGAGTGGCTGCAACGAGCGGAATTGCCGGCCAACGGCAAGACCTATCTGTTTGACGGCCGCTCCGGAGAGAGATTCGAGCAACAGACAACCGTGGGCTACATCTACATGATGAAGCTGTCCCACTTGGTAGACGACAAGATTCACGCCCGGTCCATCGGCCCGTACAGCTTGATTACGCAGCAGCCTTTGGGCGGCAAGGCGCAGTTCGGCGGTCAGCGTTTCGGAGAAATGGAAGTCTGGGCGCTGGAAGCCTACGGCGCCGCTCACGTGCTGCAGGAAATTTTAACGGTGAAGTCCGACGATGTGAACGGACGGGCACGCACCTACGAAGCGATAGTGAAAGGGGAGAACCTACCGATTCCCGGCATCCCCGAATCCTTCCATGTGTTCATCAATGAATTGCGAGGTTTGGGTCTCGACGTCAAACTGATCGAATAGTCGGTCATGATGTTGCGTGCCGATGCTCGACATCGGCCGGATTCCGCCAAGCTATTCACTATAGGAGACAGAAATGTTGCCGCTTTACACAGCAGACGACATTGAAACCGGGAACTTCTCCAAGATCGCGATCAGTCTCGCTTCGCCGGACACGATTCTCTCGTGGTCGCACGGCGAAGTCACCAAGCCGGAAACGATCAACTACCGCAGCTACAAACCCGAAAAAGACGGTTTGTTCTGCGAAAAGATTTTTGGTCCGGTCAAGGATTGGGAATGCCACTGCGGAAAGTACCGTGGTATCCGGTATAAAGGAATTGTGTGCGACCGCTGCGGTGTGGAGGTCACGAAGAAAGACGTCCGCCGCAAGCGCATGGGTCATATCAGTTTGGCCGTACCCGTCGTTCACATCTGGTATTTTCGCAGTCTGCCCTCCAAGATCAGCTACGTTCTCAATGTAAGCACGCGCGATTTAGAGCGGATCATCTATTACGAATCGTTTGCCGTCATTCATCCGGGAAAGAGTACGCTGCGGCGCAAGGATTTGCTGTCCGAATCCGAATTTCTGGATGTGATGAATGAAATCGGGTCGCAGGACGATCTTCCGGCGGAAGAGCGATTCGTAGCGAAAATGGGCGGTGAAGCCATCCGCGACCTGCTGGCAACGGAGCAAATCGAAGATCTGGCCGCCGATCTGCGCGGACAGATTAAGGTGGAATCCAGCGCTCAGCGCAAACACGACGCGATTAAGAAGCTGCGCGTCGTGGAAGCGTTCAAAGACAACGGAAACGGCATCATCAATCATCCCGAGTGGATGGTGATGTCCGTGATTCCGGTAGTTCCGCCGGATCTGCGACCCCTCGTTCCTCTGGAAGGCGGCCGGTTCGCGACGTCGGACTTGAACGACTTGTATCGCCGCGTCATTATCCGCAACAACCGGCTTAAACGGTTAATCGAGATCCGCGCGCCTGAAGTGATTTTACGCAATGAAAAGCGCATGCTGCAGGAAGCGGTGGATTCGTTGTTCGACAACGGACGCAAATCCGTGGCCGTTCGCACCGACGGCAACCGCCCGCTGAAGAGCTTGCCGGATAATTTAAAAGGCAAGCAGGGCCGGTTCCGCCAGAATCTGCTGGGCAAGCGCGTAGACTATTCGGGCCGCAGCGTGATCGTCGTCGGTCCCGAATTGAAGCTTCACGAGTGCGGTTTGCCGAAGGATATGGCTGTTGAGCTGTTTAAGCCCTTCATTATCCGCAAACTGATCGAGTACGAACACACCAAGACGGTCAAATCGGCCAAGCGGCTGGTGGAAAAAAAGACGGACGAAGTATGGGCGATTCTGGAAGAGATCATTCAGAATCATCCGGTGCTGTTGAATCGCGCACCGACTTTGCACCGTCTCGGTATTCAGTCGTTCCAACCGCTGCTGATCGAAGGCAAAGCGATTCGTTTGCATCCGCTGGTCTGTTCTGCGTTCAACGCCGACTTCGACGGCGACCAGATGGCCGTGCACGTACCGCTGTCTTATGAAGCGCAGGTGGAATCCCGCCTGTTGATGATGGCGAATCACAATATTCTCCATCCGGCACACGGGCGCCCGATTGCCGTGCCCTCACAGGACATGGTGCTTGGGCTCTATTATCTCACGAAGCGGAAAGTCGGCGAGCCGTTTGAGTGGAAAGCTTTCTCCGACGCCGAAGAGATTATTATTGCCTACAACGATAAAAAGATCGGTCTCCACACGCACATTCGAGTACGTGTCCGCGGACGACTCGTGGAAACCACGGTGGGCCGCGTCATTTTCAACCAGATTCTTCCCGCGGAGATTCAGGGATCGCGATTCTTCAATGAAATGCTGGCTAAAAAGCGCATTGAAGAGATCATTTATTATTGTATTCTCACGGTCGGCATCGGCAAGACGGCGCAGTTCTTGGATCACTTGAAGAAATTGGGATTTACCGAAGCGACCAGAGCCGGTTTGTCCATTGGCCTATCCGATGTGGAGATTCCGCCCGAGAAGGATCGGATCATTGACGAGGCTTATTTGCGGGTCGAGGAAGTTCAAGGGCAGTACGAAGAAGGAATTATCACCGACGGCGAGCGCTATAACAAGATTATTGACATCTGGACGCACGCGTCCACGGATGTAGCCGAGGTGATGTTTAACCAGCTTCGTGAAAGCAAATCCGGCTTCAATCCGATTTTCATGATGGCCGATTCGGGCGCTCGTGGTTCCAAGGAACAGATCCGCCAGCTTGCCGGAATGCGCGGTTTGATGGCTAAACCCCAGAAGACCATGACCGGTCAGAAGGGTGAAATTATCGAAAGCCCGATCACCGCTAATTTTAAGGAAGGATTGAGCGTTCTCGAGTACTTCATTTCGACGCACGGCGCCCGCAAGGGTTTGGCGGATACGGCGCTTAAAACGGCGGATGCCGGCTATCTGACACGCCGCTTAGTGGACGTTGCGCAGGATGTGATTATCCGGGAAACGGATTGCGGCACCCTCCGCGGCATTTTCCTTGAGGAAGCTCAGGAAGGTGAGGATGTTACCGAACAGCTCCATGAACGCGTTATGGGACGCGTGTTGTCGGAACCGATTTTCGATCCGATTACGGGCGAGAAAATTCTTGAACAAAACA
The DNA here is from genome assembly GCA_003818605.1 of Candidatus Zhuqueibacterota bacterium. Taxonomy (GTDB): domain Bacteria; phylum Electryoneota; class RPQS01; order RPQS01; family RPQS01; genus RPQS01. The sequence continues at coordinate 11,430 of RPQS01000035.1, forward strand.
CACTGGTAACGGAACCTGAAGCGGAGATCATCGCTAAAGCCGGTGTCACCCGCATCAAGATTCGATCCGTGCTGACTTGTGAGTCCTCGCGCGGTGTTTGCGCGCTCTGTTACGGAACCAACTTAGCCAACGGACGCATGGTGGATATCGGTGAAGCCGTCGGCGTCATGGCGGCTCAATCCGTAGGTGAACCCGGCACGCAGCTTACACTGCGTACGTTCCATATCGGCGGCGCCGCCGCGCGCGACGTGGCCGAATCCCGGCGCGTGGCCAAACGCAGCGGCCGCGCGATGTTCGAGAATGTGGATTTTATTGAGCGTGAAGACGGAAAGAAAATTTCGATTCGTCGTTCGGGCTTAATTAAAATCCTTGACGAAAATAACCGGCAAGTCGCCCGGTACAAGCTGCCTTACGGTGCGGAAGTTTATGTCAATGACGGACAGCTGGTTCCGGAAAATGAACTGCTGTTCGATTGGGATCCGTATTCGGACTCCATTCTCGCTTCCGTCGGAGGCATTATTCACTACGTGGACATTAAGGAAGACCAGACGTTCACGCACATGGTGGATGAAGCGACCGGCATGAAGCACAAGGTGATTATTGAGTCCAAGGATCGAAAACTGAATCCGCACCTCGTGCTCGTGGATCAAGACGGCAACCGTCTTGCCAATCACATCCTGCCCATCGGTGCGCACCTTCTGGTTACGGACGGCCAGTCCATTAAAATCGGCGAACCGCTTGCCAAGATGCCGCGCAAGTCTCAGAGTATTCGGGACATTACCGGTGGTTTGCCGCGCGTCACGGAATTGTTCGAAGCCCGCCGTCCGAAAGATCCGGCCACGGTATCTGAAATTGACGGCATCGTCCGTTTCGGCGGTCTTAAGCGCGGCGTCCGTATGGTGACGGTAACATCCCTTGACGGACAGGTGGAACGCAAATATGCCGTACCGTACGGCAAGCATATTTTAGTTCACGATCACGATCGCGTATCGGCCGGCGAAAAGATTACCGAAGGTTCGGTGGTGCCGCAGGACATTCTGGCGATTCAGGGTGCGTGGAAAGTTCAGGAATATCTCGTTAAAGAGATTCAGGAAGTCTACCGTTCGCAGGGCGTGCGGATCAACGACAAGCACATCGAAGTCATCGTCCGTCAGATGCTGCAGAAAGTTCGTATTGAGGATCCGGGCGATACCGATTATCTTGAAGGCGATTTCGTGGACAGCTTGCGCTTCATCAAGTCGAACGAGAAGATGCTGAACAAGATGGTTATTGAGGAGCAGGGCGATTCGACATTCCGGGTCAATTCCATCATTGAAAGGGCGGAGTATAACCGCGAGAATCGAAAGATTCGAGCCGCCGGCGGAGCAGAATCGAAGGGTCGTCCGGCTCGTCCTGCCACGTCAAGCCCCGTGCTTTTAGGCATTACTCAAGCCAGTTTATCCACGGAAAGCTTCATCTCGGCCGCCAGTTTCCAAGAGACAACACGCGTTTTGACCGATGCGGCCATTTCCAAGAAAGTGGATATTTTGTCCGGTCTTAAGGAAAATGTGATTATGGGTCACCTCATTCCCGCCGGAACGGGGTTGAGCACCTACCATAAATTGCGTGTTCGCCGACCTAAAGATGAAGAGGAAGAGCTGGCGAAAGATTTTAAAATCACGATGCCGGTTGTACAGGAAGAACCACTGGAAGGCGACTTGGAAGAGCCTCGTCGAGAGGTAATCGACGAGGAGAAGCACCTCGATGCTTAGGCCGTAGTTTTTGCTCTGAAGCTGGCAAGTCTTTGAATATGCAGATTTTGCATTGCTTATTATAGATTTGTCGAGGCAGAGTGGGGCAAAAAAGTAGCAGAAAGCATGCTTGACAATGTTTCAGGAAATTCCTTAATTTGTAAGTCTAAGCCCAAAATTTGGAGTGCTTCTTTGCCGACGGTTCAACAACTGATCCGGGCCCGACGTCAACCCCCCAAGTTTAAGACCTCCGCGCCTGCACTGTCGCGCTGCCCGCAGCGCCGTGGCGTGTGCACGCGTGTCTACACCACCACGCCTAAAAAGCCCAACTCGGCGCTGCGGAAGGTTGCTCGCGTCAAACTTTCCAACGGCATGGTGGTCACCGCGTACATTCCGGGAGAAGGTCACAACTTACAGGAACACTCCATCGTCATGATTCGGGGTGGCCGTGTCAAGGATTTGCCCGGAGTTCGCTATCACATTATTCGCGGTATCCTGGACGCCTCCGGAGTGGAAGGTCGCAAGAAAGGCCGTTCCAAGTACGGTGCCAAGAAGAAGGCCGCTACGGCCAAAGCGAAGTAACCTATCGGGTCCCGCTTTATTGCGTTTCCCGCGTTTGTACCGATCTAAAACCAGTTTCTTATGCCGAGACGAAAGCGTGTTATCAAGCGTGAAGTCCTGACTGACCCGAAGTACGGGTCGGCTGAGGTCGCGGCCTTCATCAACGGTTTGCTCCGCCGGGGCAAGCGTTCGACGGCCGAAAATATTCTCTACGGTGCCTTAGATATCATCGAAGAGAAGGCCAAAGTCAATCCTGTCGAGGTCTTCACGAAGGCGATGAAAAGCGTCGCCCCGGTCGTGGAAGTGAAAAGCCGTCGCGTCGGTGGTTCCACGTACCAGGTACCTGTTGAAGTGCGATCAGCCCGCCGGCAGGCTTTGGCTATTCGCTGGCTGATCAACTATTCCCAGTCGCGCAGCGAAAAAACAATGGCTCAGAAACTGGCGGGTGAAATTATGGCGGCGGCCAAAGGCGAAGGCAACGCCATTAAAAAACGCGATGATACGCACAAAATGGCGGAAGCCAATAAAGCGTTCGCTCATTTCCGCTGGTAGTTTTTCCGTTTCGTTTTTTAGTTGAGATTTTGTTCTGTGACTGTTCCCAATGTACAGCCGAAAAAAGCTTCCAAGCCTTCCGCGAAAGGTGAAACGGAGCGATTGCCGCTGTCCATGACCCGGAACATCGGCATCATGGCGCATATTGATGCCGGCAAGACGACTACCACCGAACGAATTCTCTTTTATACAGGTCGCGTACACCGGATGGGGGAGGTGGACGAAGGCAGCGCGACGATGGATTTCATGGAGCAGGAAAAGGAACGCGGCATTACGATCACCTCCGCCGCTACCACCTGTTACTGGAGGGACCATCGGATTAACATCATTGACACGCCCGGCCATGTGGATTTCACGGTAGAGGTTGAGCGGTCTCTGAGAGTGCTGGACGGTGCGGTTGCGTTATTCTGCGCAGTAGGGGGAGTGGAACCGCAATCGGAAACGGTTTGGCGGCAAGCCAATCGTTATCAGGTTCCGCGAATCTGCTTCGTCAACAAAATGGATCGGGCGGGTGCGGATTTCTTCCGGGTGGTGGAGATGATCCGAAGCCACCTGCATGCGAATCCGGTGCCCATTGCCATACCGGTTGGGTCGGGGGACATGTTCCGCGGTATCGTTGATCTGATCAGGTTTAAAACCGTGATCTGGGTTGAAAATTCGCAGGGAACGGAGTTCGAAGAGTTCGATGTTCCCAAGGACATGTACGATATTGCGCATCACTGGCGGGAACGGCTACTCGAATCGGTGTCAGATTACGATGACCACCTGATGGCGAAATTCCTCGACAACGAACCGATACCGGAAGAGGAAATCCGAGCGGCGCTGCGCAAGGCAACGATTGATATGAAGATCTTTCCCGTGCAGGTGGGTTCCGCCTACCGCAAGAAGGGGATTCAGCAGCTGATGGACGGGGTGGTGGATTTCCTGCCGTCGCCGATGGATAAAGGTCCGGTGTACGGGATCCATCCCAAGACCGAAAAAGAGGAAGAGCGCAGACCGGATATCGAAGAGCCTTTTGCCGCGTTAGCCTTCAAGATCATGAATGATCCCTACGTCGGCAAACTGACTTTCTTCCGGGTTTATTCGGGGCGGCTGGCAACGGGAACAATGATTTTAAACGCAACATCCGGAAAGAGGGAACGAATATCACGGTTGTTGCTGATGTCGGCGGATAAGAGGGAAGAAGTCGGGGAAGTGGCGGCCGGGGATATTGCCGCAACCGTCGCTTTGAGAGCGGTTCGCACAGGGGACACGTTGTGTGTGGAGAATCGCCCGATTCTGCTTGAGAAGATGGAGTTTCCCACCCCGGTGATCGAAATATCCATCGAGCCAAAATCCAAAGCCGATCAGGATAAAATTTCCGAAGCTCTATCCCGACTCGCGGACGAAGATCCGACTTTCCGGGTCGGCTTCAATGAAGATACAGGACAGACCATCATTTCCGGGATGGGGGAGCTTCACCTCGAAATCATCGTTGACCGTTTGTTGAGAGAGTTTCGGGTGGATGCCGTTGTAGGTCGGCCGCAAGTTTCTTACAAGGAATGCATCCGGCGGCCCGCGCATCAGAATTTGAGATTTGCCAAGCAGACCGGCGGGCGGGGACAATTTGCCCACGTGGTGATTGACATTGAACCGGCTCCGGCAGGCAGCGGATTGATCTTTGAGAACAAGATATTCGGCGGTACCATTCCCAAGGAATACATTCCGGCCGTACAGCGCGGCCTGGAAGACGCCATGAAAACGGGCGTGCTGGCCGGATATCCGCTGATGGATATTAAAGTTTCGCTTGTTGACGGTTCGTATCATGAGGTGGATTCATCCGAATTGGCTTTCCGGGTGGCGGCGGCGATGGCCTTGAAGGATGCTGTCCGTCAAGCGAATCCGGCGCTCATGGAACCGGTGATGAAAGTGGAAGTGGTCACTCCCGATACGTATCTGGGAAATGTGGTGGGAGATTTGAATTCCCGACGCGGGCGGATTCAGGGAATTCACCCCCGTGCCGATGGACAAGTGGTGGATGCGGTTGTGCCGCTCTCGGACATGTTCGGCTATGCCACAGCTTTACGATCCCTGACTCAGGGACGGGCCATTTTCACGATGATGTTCGACCACTTCAAGGAAGTGCCGGACTCGGTTTCGGAAAAAATATTAGAACGTAGATAGTACTCGGCGGAACTCACGCACCGTCTTCGGTGCGGCGAGTGTCGCTGCAAGCCCAAACGGGTTGCCAAGGTGAAGAAAGGTTTTATACGGATCCGGTTGAAAAGCTACGATCATAACCTGATCGACAAATCAACCGAGAAGATCATTCAGACGGCGAAAGCCACCGGCGCATTGATTTCGGGTCCGATTCCGCTCCCGACACGGCGTCAGGTGTTTACCGTCAACCGGTCACCGCACGTGGACAAGAAGTCTCGCGAGCAGTTCGAGACGCGCGTCCATAAGCGTTTAATTGACATTCTAAATTCGACTCCCAAAACGGTGGATGCACTCATACGCATTGAGTTGCCCGCCGGCGTAGATATCGAGATCAAGACGTGATCGAATACCTGCGTTGAAGGTACTCCGGGCCGAGTCCGGAGCAGTACGCGGATATTGAGATAAGAACATGATCGGACTTATCGGAAGAAAACTGGGCATGACCCGCATCTTTGACGACAAAGGGAACGCTATCCCCGTCACCGTCATCGAGTTGGGGCCCAATCAAATCACCGGGCTGCGGACGTCGGAAGACAACGGCTACGCGGCTACGTGTCTGGGCTTCGAGCAGAAGCGTGACAAGCTGGTCAATATGCCTCAGAAGGGGCACTATGCCAAGCTGGGCATCACTGCGCCGCGCGTGGAACGCGAATTTCGCGATATGCTGATCGAAGGAAAAAAGATCGGCGATTCCGTGAAATGCGACGTATTTACCGTCGGCGATTTGGTGCGAATCACGGGAACGTCGAAAGGACGCGGCTTCGCCGGTGTGATCAAACGTCACGGATTTTCAGGTCCGGTGGACAGCCACGGAACGCATGAGTTTTTCCGTCACGGCGGAGCCATTGGAGCGCATACCTTCCCCGGTCGTGTCTGGAAGGGACTTCGCATGCCGGGCCGGATGGGTGCCGACCGCGTGACGGTGAGCAATCTCAAGGTGATCCGCGTGGACGTGGATGCCAACCTCATCATGGTTAAAGGAGCGGTTCCGGGTCCCAGCAAGGGAATCGTTCTGGTTCGCAAGTAGTGAAAGTCGCCATGCAATTGCCCGTGTATAAAAGAGACGGCTCGAAGACGAATGAAACCGTAGAAATCCCGGAAGGGATTCTCGCGGTAGAGCCGAACGACCACGCCATTTGGCTGGCCGTACGCAGTGAGGAAGCTGCCCAGCGTCAGGGAACCGCAGCCACCAAGACGCGCAGCTATGTGCGCGGCGGTGGCAAGAAGCCGTTCCGCCAAAAGGGTCGCGGTATGGCCAGGCAGGGCACGATTCGTTCTCCGCTCAATCCGGGCGGCAGCACGATTTTCGGTCCGCAGCCGCATGGCTATTGCGTGAAATTGACCGAAAAGACAAAGAAATTGGCTCGCCGAAGCGCTTTTATTTATAAAGCTCGCGCCGATAAAATTCGCGTCGTAGAAGATTTTTCGCTGGAGACTCCGCGCACCCGTGAAATTGCCGGTTTGCTGGAGGCTTTAGGTCTGCGCGGCGAACGTGTGTTGCTGTTAACTCCGGATTTCGATGGTGTGATCGCACGCAGCGTTCGCAATCTGTATAAGACGGAAGCGCAGAAGGCCGACGTAGCCTCCACCCGCGATCTGATGAACTGCACCACGCTGCTGGTACAAAAGAGCGCGGTGTCCAAACTCGTGCAGGTGTTCGATCATGCTGCATAAGAGATCCGTTCTTCGCAAGCCGCTCCTTACGGAAAAAATCGCGGCGATTCAGGACAAGAATAATCAGTATGCCTTCGAAGTTGACCCGAACGCGAACAAGATCGAGATCAAGCGGGCCATCGAATTGAAATACTCGGTCAAGGTGCTGAACGTCAACACGATGAGCGTGCGCGGAAAGACGAAGCGATTGGGCCGGTTCTCCGGCAAGCGCGCCGATTGGAAGAAAGCGGTGGTCACGCTGAAAGCAGGCGACCACATCGAACTGGCGCAAAACGTATAGCGATGTGAGAGCATTGTAAGATGCCTGTTAAAAAATTCAAACCCCTGACACCGACGCTGCGTTTCCGCACAGTTCTGGACCGGAGCCACCTTTCCAAGGAAAGCCCGGAAAAGACCTTGCTGCAGCCGTTGCCCAAGAGCGGCGGGCGGAACAATCGCGGGCGCGCAACGAATATCAATACCGGCGGCGGTGCACGACATCACTATCGTGTTGTTGATTTTCGGCGCGATAAATTGAATATTCCCGCACGCGTTGCGCGTTTGGAATATGACCCCAATCGCAGCGCGAATATCGCTCTGCTGCACTATGTGGATGGCGAAAAGCGGTATATTCTGGCTCCGGACGGCTTAGCCGTCGGCGACAAGATAATGTCTTCGCGCACGGAAGCCGAAATTCGCGTGGGCAACGCGATTCCGATCGAGAAGATCCCGCTCGGCTCGTTCATTCACAACGTCGAGATGAAGGTCGGTAAAGGCGGACAGATTTCCCGTTCCGCCGGTACGGCTTGCCAGCTTACAGCGATTGATGGCAAATACGCGTTGTTGAAGCTGCCCTCGGGTGAAATGCGCAAGATTCCCGCCCTGTGTATGGCAACCATCGGTCAAGTCGGAAACTTGGAGCATGAGAAAACCAGTTCCGGCAAAGCCGGTCGCACCCGCTGGCTTGGCCGCCGTTCGCATGTTCGCGGTGTGGCGAAGAATCCGGTAGATCACCCAATGGGCGGTGGTGAAGGCCGGAGTTCAGGTGGCCGCCATCCGTGTACACCGTGGGGCAAACCCACGAAGGGTTACAAAACTCGTAATCCTCGCAAAAAATCGTCAAAATTGATTGTCCGCCGTCGCAACGTACAGACACGAGGCTGATGCTCCCATGGCAAGGTCGTTGAAAAAGGGGCCTTTTATTGACCCCAGACTGGAAAACCGAATTCTGGAGATGAACAAGGCGAACGAGAAGAAAGTTCTCAAGACTTGGTCTCGCCGTTCGATGATTTCTCCGGATTTTGTGGGGCACACGCTGGCAGTTCATAACGGCAAAAAATTTCTGCCGGTTTACATTACAGAAAATATGGTCGGGCACAAGTTGGGCGAATTCGCCCCGACCCGCACCTTCAAGGGACACACGGCAAAAAAAGCCGAAAAGACCGTTAAAAGTCCGACCGGCAAGAAGTAAGATAGACTCATGGAAGCGCGCTGCTTAACAAGATTTGTCCGAATAGCTCCCCGAAAGATGCGGCTGGTTGCCGATCTGGTTCGCGGCAAGAGTGTCAATGACGCCCTCGGACTCTTGAAGTTCACGCCCCGAGCGGGTGCCACTCCCATTGCGAAAGCCATCCAGTCCGCGGTGGCGAACCTGGTCAACAGCGACAAGGGCCGCGATGTGAATCCCGACTCTCTGGTTATCAAGCTCATCTTTGTGGATGAAGGGCCGACCTATAAACGCTTTATGCCGCGCGCAATGGGCCGGGCCACACCAATCCGTAAGCGGACGAGCCATATCGCCGTAGTTATCTCCACGCCCGAGGCGCCTGAAGAAGCAGAAACGGAAATGCCGGACGTGGAAAGCGAGACTGCAGCGGCTCCTGTCAAAGAAAAAAGCAAAGTTAAGTCCACCGCCAAGCCGAAAGCTAAGGCGAAAGCTAAAGCCGACGAACATGCCGGCGCGAAACGTTCAGTCAAGAAGAAGAAAACGGAATAAGCTGTGGGTCAGAAAACCAATCCCGTCGGCCTGCGTCTGGGAATCATCCGTACGTGGAACAGCGCATGGTTCGATGAACGGAATTTTGCGGATAAGCTTCACGAAGATCTGTATCTTCGCCGATACCTGCATCAGCGTCTGAAGGGCGCAGGGGTGGCCGGTATCCAGATCGAGCGAACGCCAAAACAATTGACTCTGACGATTCGCACGGCGCGGCCCGGAATCGTGATCGGACGCAAAGGCGCCGAAGTGGACAAGCTGAAAGCCGAGCTCCGCAATCTGACGAAGCGCGACGTGCAGGTGAATATTTTCGAGATCAAGCGGCCGGAGCTGGAATCCAAGCTGGTGGCCGATATGATCGCGCAGCAGTTGGAAGGTCGTGTGTCGTTTCGACGCGCCATGAAAAAAGCGATTCAGACGACGATGCGCATGGGTGCGGAAGGCGTTAAAGTTCTATGTTCCGGCTGTCTGGGCGGCGCGGAGATGTCGCGGCAGGAAGGATACATGGAAGGCCGTGTGCCGCTGCACACGCTGCGTGCCGACATTGATTATGCATTATCCGTGGCAAAGACCACGTATGGAACCATAGGCGTGAAGGTATGGATTTGCAAGGGCGAAGTCATTGGCAAGAACACGCTGGCTTCCGGACAAATCCGCGCCCGCGAACGCGCTCCAAGATAAGATAACGACATCATGCTCACTCCCAAGAGACTAAAGTTTCGTAAACAACAACGCCGTCGCCGCTCCGGCTGTGACTATGCAGGCAGTACGGTTGCTTTCGGGCAGTACGGCTTGAAGGCTATGGGCGATTGTTGGATGAGTTCCCGGCAGATTGAAGCGGCTCGTGTGGCGTTAACGCGTCACGTCAAGCGCGGCGGCAAAATCTGGATTCGCGTATTTCCGGATAAACCGGTGACCAAGAAGCCGCTGGAAACCCGGCAAGGAAAAGGCAAGGGTCCGGTGGAACTGTACGCGGCGGTGATTCGCCCCGGCCGGATTCTTTTTGAAATCGAGGGAGTGGATTTGCAGACGGCTCGCGACGCAATGCGTCTGGCGGCGCAAAAACTGCCGATCAAGACTCGTTTTGTCGAACGCGAAGTGTCGCACACCTAACCGAACGGTAACGAAGACTCATGGCGAAAGGTTCTGCAGCACCGCTGAAAATGACCGAACTCAAGGAGTTGTCCCTCCCCGAGTTGCGGCAGCGTTTGCGGGATTGGGAAGACAATCTGGAGACACTGAAGTTTCAGCTCGATTCGGGTCAACTCCCGAATACGTCGCGAGTACGCACAATACGGCGCGACATCGCAAGAATGAGAACGATGATTCGTGAAATCGAGCTGGGTACTCGCAAGCCCAAAGGAAGTGCCGCATGACCGAACGTGCTGCGCTGAATACTCCGGCCGCGCGCGGTCTGCGTAAAACCCGCGTCGGGGTCGTAGTTTCGAATAAGATGAAGAAGACCATCGTAGTCGCCGTGGAGCGTCGCGTGAAGGATCCGCTCTATAAGAAATACGTACGGCAAACGTGCAAATTCATGGCGCACGATGAGCAGAATCAATGCGAACCGGGTGATCGGGTACGCATCATGGAAACCCGGCCGCTGTCCAGCCGCAAACGGTGGCGGTTGGTCGCGATCATCGAAAAGAGGAAATAGCCTCCGATGATACAGGAATATTCGATCCTCAACGTAGCGGATAATACGGGCGCAAAAAAGGTCCGTTGTTTCCGCATCTATGGTGGAACTTTGCGCCGCACGGCGTCGGTCGGCGACATTATCATGGTGTCCGTTCGTACGGCCATCCCCAACGGGGCGGTTAAAAAGGGCGAGAAATCGCGTGCGGTGGTTGTTCGTACGAAAAAGGAAGTCCATCGCAAGGACGGTTCTTATATCCGCTTCGATGAGAATGCGGTGGTGTTGATTGATAAAGAGAATGAGCCGCGCGGGACGCGCATCTTCGGACCGGTAGCCCGCGAACTTCGCGAGAAGCAGTTCATGAAGATCGTGTCTTTGGCTCCCGAAGTGGTCTGAGTCCCGGTCCATCATCCAGTCGGAAGAAGGAAATGGCCGCCCATTTAAAAATCAAAAAGAATGACCTCGTCATCGTGATCGCCGGTAACGATCGCGGCAAGCGCGGGAAAGTCCTGAAGGTCTTTCCGGACAAGCTGCGGATCATCGTCGAAGGGGTCAACTTTGTCAAAAGGCATCAGCGTCCCACGCAGAGCCGTCCGCAAGGCGGCATCATGACGCGGGAAGGTGCCATTCATGTTTCCAACGTCATGCTGATCGATCCGAAGAGCGGCAAGCAAACGCGCGTCGGGCGTAAAGTCCTCACCGGCGGTGAAAAGACTCAGCGTGTACGTTTCGCCAAAGTTTCAAATGAAATGATCCACGATGAGCGCTGAACAGGCCAAATCCGCTAAGCCCGCTAAGCCTGCAAAACCGGCCAAGGCCGCCGCACCCGCCACAAAGAAAGGCGGGAAGGAAGCCAAAGGTCCAGCTTCGCTTGCAGGTGAACGGCCCAAGCTTCCCGCCGGCTACGTGCCGCGTCTGAAGACTCATTACATAGAGAAGGTTGCTCCCGCGCTGACCAAGCGATTCGAGTTCAAGAATCCGATGCAGGTTCCACGATTGGTCAAAGTCGTGATCAATGTCGGTGAGGGAGATGCCGTTGCCAATCCGCGTGTCTTAGACAACGTGGTTCGCGACATTTCCATTATCACAGGCCAGCGTCCGACCATTTCGAAAGCCCGCAAATCCATTTCGAATTTTAAACTGCGGGCCGGCATGCCGATCGGAGCGTTTGTGACGCTGCGTCGGGCGCAGATGTGGGAGTTTTTAGATCGTCTGATTTCCGTCGCCGCCCCGCGTATCCGCGATTTCCGCGGTTTGCCGGACAAAGGTTTTGACGGACGCGGCAATTATACGGTCGGTTTTAAAGAGCAGATCATTTTCCCGGAAATAGATCTCGATTCGGTTGACAAAATCCGCGGCATGGACATCACCTTTGTTACGACGGCTCGCAATGATATCGAAGCATACGAGCTGCTCAAGGAACTGGGTCTGCCCATGCGAAAACGCGAACAACGTGCTCAGGTAGCGGACGCTGCCTGACAAATTCAGCAATAGAACAAGTTCATGGCTAAAGCCTGTCTGATCGCTAAGGCGAATAAAACGCCTAAATTCCCGGTCCGCGTTCATAACCGCTGCCGTCGCTGCGGCCGTCCTCGCGCGTACATGCGCAAGTTCGCCTTGTGCCGTCTATGCTTCCGCGAGCTGGCCCTATCCGGGGAAATTCCCGGTATTGCCAAAGCCAGCTGGTAAGAACGATACGGACCTGAATCCGGATTAACTGAACTATGCCAACAACGGATCCCATCGCGGACTTTCTGGTTCGCATTCGTAATGCCCTCCGGGTACGCAAACCCAGCGTGGACATTCCTTTTTCCCAAATGAAGTCCGACCTCGCTCGTGTGCTCATGGACTGTAATTTTATCCATGATTACGTGCATGTTGACGAAGGTCCGCAGGGATATATTCGCGTCTATCTTAAGTACACTCCGCAAGGCGAAGCAGCTATTAAAGGGTTGCGGCGCATTTCGAAGCCCGGACTGCGCCGGTATGTCGGACAACGGCAAATCCCGCGCGTTTTCAACGGCCTGGGTGTTTCCATTCTGACAACGTCGCGCGGAATTATGACCGGCAATCAAGCGCGCAAAGAAGGGCTTGGCGGAGAAGTGATTGCCGAGATTTGGTAGCCATTCTTCTGCAGGCGATCCGCTGCAGATTGAGCGAGTTTTGAGGAGAGTATAGCGTGTCACGAATCGGTCGCGCCCCCATCGCGGTTCCCACGGGAGTGGAGGTCAAGATAACGGACCACCACATCCTGGTGAAAGGCTCCAAAGGACAGTTGGAGCGTGAACTGCATCCCGCCATGACGGTGCAATATGCAGAGGATACGATCTCGGTTCTTCGCCCCACGGACAGCAAATTGCATCGGGCCTTGCACGGCTTGACCCGGGCGCTGATCAATAATATGGTCAAGGGGGTCACCGACGGTTTTAAGAAGGAACTGGAGTTGGTCGGTTTGGGGTACCGCGTTGAAGCAAAGCCGCGCGGATTGCTTCTGAACGTCGGCTTCAGTCACAGCATTTTTTTGCAGTCTCCTCCCGGAATCAAGATTGAAGTTCCGAAAGCCAACAACATTATTGTTTCCGGTTGCGATAAAGAGTTGGTCGGTCAAGTGGCCGCAGAAATCCGGGCCATCCGCAAGCCGGAGCCGTACAAAGGCAAAGGTCTTCGCTATTCGGGCGAAACCGTTAAAACCAAAGCGGGCAAAACGGCCAAGTAACCTCCGGATCTCCGGTTTCAAGCAATCGTATCTATCATGTCAACTATCGCCGTCAGAAAAATCAAGAGCCGCATTCGACGCAAGAAGCACATTCGCAAGACTGTGACCGGCAGCGCGGAACGGCCGCGTTTGGTTATATTTCGTTCGTTGCGCCAAGTTTATGCTCAACTCGTAGACGACGTCGCGGGTAAAACTTTAACGGGTGTCTCTTCGCTTTCTCCCGAACTTCGCGAACAAGTGGCTAAGAAGAAGCCGTGCGAAGTCGGCAAATTGGTGGGAGAGGCTTGTGCCCGTAAGGCTTTGGAACGGAATATTAAAAAAGTAGTTTTTGACCGCAACGGATTCCCTTATCATGGCCGGGTAAAGGCCGTGGCCGAGGGTGCCCGTAAAGCCGGTCTTCAATTCTAAAGGATTCGATGAACGAGCAGACTGAACGCAATCCGCGGCGGCGCGAGAGGGAACACGAAGGCGAATTTACCGCCGCCTCCGAATCGCTGATTGAAAAAGTAGTCAGCATTAACCGTGTCGCCAAAGTCGTAAAAGGCGGACGGAATTTTTCGTTTAATGCCGTTGTGGTAGTGGGGGACGGTAGAGGACGCGCCGGTTTCGGCATGGGCAAGGCTAATGAAGTCGTTGATGCCATCACCAAAGCGACACAGCAGGCCAAACGCGCCCTGAAACGCTATCCTCTCGTGGGCACGACGCTGCCGCATGCCACGTTCGGCAAGTTCGGTGCAGGTCGGGTATTCTTGCGTCCGGCGTCACCGGGTACCGGAGTCATTGCCGGCGGTTCCGTTCGTTTGATTATGGAATGTCTGGGTGTGCGCGACGTGCTGACGAAAGTCATGGGCACCAACAATCCGCACAATGTGGTGAAGGGCGTCTTTTCGGCACTTGACAGTATGAATGATGCGCGCATGGTAGCGGAACGGCGCGGCATTTCCCTTCGCGAAGTATTTACCATTTGAAGCGGCGCGCTGAAGGATAGCGGATATGACCAAGAAATTGAAAGTAACCCTCATTCGGAGTACGTCCGGGCGCCCGCGTCAACAGAGACTCACCGCACAAGCGTTGGGTTTTCATCGCATGCATCAAACGCGCATCGTTCCGGATAATCCTGCAATGCGTGGGATGATTGATAAGATTTCCCACCTTTTAAAATGGGAAGCAGTCGAGGTTCAGGAATAATCGCATGGCTTTAAACTCTCTATCACCGGCTCCCGGATCAACCCACTCCAAGAAGCGCCGCGGGCGCGGATCAAGCAGTGGTCAGGGCGGCAGCGCGGGACGCGGCGAAAAGGGCTATCTGGCTCGCGCCGGATCCCACAAAAAGCGCGGTTTTGAAGGCGGTCAAAAACCGCTGCACCTCCGTCTTCCCAAACGCGGATTTAAGAATATTTGGGCTCAAGAAGTTCAAGTGGTTAACGTTTGTGACTTGGCGCGTCTCCCGGAAGGGATGATCGTCGAACCGGAAAGTCTGAAGAAAGCCGGGCTGATCCGCCATGTCGCACAACCGGTTAAAATTCTTGGAACGGGAGATGCCGTCCGCGCCTTTGAAATTCGCTCGTGCAAGGTCTCCGCGGCGGCTGAAAAGAAAATCACGGAAGCGGGCGGCAAGGTGGTCGCAGCCTGATGTTAGATCGCTTCACGAACATCTTCAAGATCCCCGAACTTCGGGATCGCATTCTTTTTACGCTCCTCATTTTCCTCGTCTATCGCATCGGCGGGCACGTTCCGGTTGCCGGAATTAATGCAGGCGCGTTGGCGGAATTCTTTCAACAGAACGCGAACACGTTGTTCGGTCTGTATGATATGTTCGTGGGCGGCGCGTTCCAGCGGGCCACGATTTTCGCTCTGGGCATCATGCCTTACATCTCGGCTTCGATTATTTTCCAGCTCATGGGCACGGTAGTTCCGTATTTCCAGAAGCTGCAGAAAGAAGGCGAGGAAGGCCGCAAGAAAATCAATCAACTCACGCGCTACGGCACGGTGATTTTATCCGCGTTGCAGGCGGGCGGCGTATCCATTTTTCTTGAACGACTGATTGCCACATCCGGTACGCCCGTTGTTCCGACTCCCGGATTCGGGTTCCGTTTTCTGACGATGGTCACGCTGGCCGCCGGCACCACTCTGATTATGTGGCTGGGCGAACAGATTACCGAACGAGGCATCGGCAACGGTATTTCGCTGCTGATCTTTATTGGTATCATTGACCGCCTGCCTTACGCGATCATTGAAGAAGCGCAGATGGTATCGGCGGGCACGCGACACATTATGGTGGATGTGTTTTTTATCGCGATGTTGTTTGCCATCACGATGGCGGTGGTTGCGTTGACGCAGGGAATGCGCAAGATTCCGGTGCAATATGCCAAACGCGTCGTGGGCCGCAAGACCTACGGCGGGCAAAGCACGCATATTCCGCTGCGCGTCAATTCCGCCGGTGTGATGCCGATCATTTTCGCGCAATCCATCATGTTCGTTCCGTCTTCCGTGGCCACGTTTCTGCCCGAAGGCGGTTTCCATGATGCGCTGGTCAGCATGTTTGCGAGCCAGGGCGCCACGTATTTGATTCTCGAAGCACTCCTGATCGTCTTCTTTACGTATTTCTATACCGCCATTGTTTTAAATCCTGTGGATTTGGCGGACAACATGAAGAAGAACGGCGGGTTTATCCCCGGCATCCGCCCCGGCAGGCAGACATCGGACTTCATTGACTCCATTCTGTCGCGGGTCACGCTGCCCGGAGCGATCGCGCTGGCTTTAATTGCCGTGCTTCCGACCGTTATCGTTTCTCAATTCAACGTGTCGTATAACTTCGCTTCGTTTTTCGGCGGCACTACCATTTTAATTGTCGTGGGTGTAACGCTGGACACGCTTCAGCAAGTTGAATCGCATCTGGTCATGCGGCACTATGAAGGCTTGATGAAATCGGGCCGGATTCGCGGACGCCGCCGCATGTAACTTCCGATACAACTTACTACGGACTGCGGATGAACAAGTATGTGCTGATTCTTCTGGGTGCGATCGGAGTAGGAAAAGGTACGCAGGCTCAACGCCTTGCGCAACACCTGAAGATTCCGCAGATTTCCACGGGTGATATTCTTCGTGCCGAGGTTCAAGCGGGCACAGAGTTGGGCCTTGAAGCCCAGCGGATCATGAATCGGGGGGAATTAGTTCCGGATGACGTCATCATTGAAGTGGTACGCAAGCGTTTGTTGGAACCCGATGCGGTGCGGGGAGCCATTTTAGACGGTTTTCCGCGAACCGTTCCGCAAGCGCAGGCTTTGGATGGACTGCTCAAGGATATTGATCTTCCGACGCCGAATGTCGTTTCCATCGAAGTGCCGCAAGAAGAAATCGTAGACCGGCTGTCGTCACGGCGCGTCTGTGCAACTTGCGGTGCGGTCTTCAATCTGAAAATGAACGCCGCCGCGATGGAACAGCATGCATGTCCGAAAGGGCAGGCGAATATCATTCAGCGTGATGATGACCGCCCGGATACGGTTCTGCAGCGGTTGAAAGTCTATGAAGAAAAGACGATGCCCTTGATCAATTATTACCGTCGCGCCGGGGCATTGCGGCAGGTTTCGGGGATCGGCTCGGAAAATGAAGTTTTTGCCCGGATTCTCATCGCGATGGATCCGGAGCTGACGTGATTATTATCAAGAGCGATCGCGAAGTGGACATCATGCGTCAGGGGGGACGAATTCTCGCGGGCGCATTCGACATCGCCGCACCGCTCATGAAACCGGGAACGATTGCGCGCGATATTGATCGAGCGGTGGAAGAACACATTCGAAAGTGTGGGGCGGTTCCGTCGTTTAAAAATTACCCGAATGCCAACGGCAATCCGTTTCCGGGGTCCGTATGCCTGTCCATCGAAGCGGAAGTCGTTCACGGCATTCCCGGAAATCAGATTCTGCAGACCGGCACGATCGTCGGATTGGATATCGGGGTATTTTTCAAGGGGTATCACGCGGACGCCGCCGTAACGTACGCCATTGGCGAGATTGACGAAAGCCGACGGAAGTTGATGGCGGTGACGCTGAAAGCGCTCGATCTGGCGCTCGCGCAGGCTACGGCCGGGCGGCACCTTTCGGATATTGGGCATGCCGTCCAGAGCTATGCGGAATCGCAATCCTGCGGTGTGGTCCGCGAATTGGTTGGACACGGTATCGGACGCAATTTGCATGAGGATCCGCAGATTCCCAACTACGGTGATCCCGGACGCGGCCCGGTCCTGCGCAAGAATATGACGCTGGCTATCGAACCGATGGTGAACCTCGGCACTCATGAAGTGGATATGGTCGGGGAGTGGCAGGTGGTAACGCGTGACAGACTCCCCTCCGCGCACTTTGAGCATACGATCGTGGTAACGAACGGCGAACCTGAAATTCTTACCCGGTCGAACTAATCTGAATGGAGAGAGCACTTACGACCAAAGAACAGGCCATTAAGGTTGACGGTGTGATTGAGGAGTGTCTCCCCAACGCGACGTTTCGCGTTATTCTGGAAAATGGCCATAAAGTACTGGCGCATATTTCCGGAAAGATGCGGATGCACTTTATTAAGATCCTTCCGGGTGACAAAGTCACTGTTGAATTATCGCCCTATGACCTGCATCGCGGCCGCATTACCTACCGCTACAAATAAGTGCAGCGGCAGTTGACAGAAATAGACGAGAACGAACACCATGAAAGTCCGCACATCGGTTAAGAAAATATGTGAGCACTGCAAGATTGTGCGTCGGCGCGGTCGAGTGTATATTATTTGCACGCGGTCCAAGAAGCATAAACAACGGCAGGGCTAAACGACAGCGGTTCTTGTTGTCGGATGAACGCTAACGATTCTCTGAGGCATATTTCCCTATGGCGCGTATAGCCGGTATTGACATTCCACGCGATAAGCGAATTGAAGTGGCGCTGACGTACGTTTTCGGGATCGGGCGACCGATGTCCCAGAAAATCCTGACGGCGTGCGGGATTGATTGGAACAAGCGCACGCATCAGCTCACGGACGCGGAACTCGCCTTGATTCGCAGCAAGATTGCCGACCTGAAGGTTGAAGGTCCGCTGCGTACCGAGATCCAGATGAACATCAAGCGTTTGATGGATATCGGTTGTTATCGCGGTTTGCGCCATCGTCGAGGTTTGCCCGTTCGCGGACAGAACACGAAGAATAATGCGCGCACGCGCAAAGGCAAGAAGAAGGGCCAAATCATCCACCGCAAAGTTGAAGCGGCGAAGAAGTAATCCCCCTTCGGGATAAACGGAGACTACTTTGGCAACGGCAAAGAAGGAAACGAAGAAAAAAAAGGAACGGGTGGAGGCGGCAGGCGTCGCTCACATCAAGTCATCCTTTAATAATACGATTGTCACCATTACCGACAATTACGGCAATACGATTTCTTGGGCGTCGGCGGGCAAAATGGGGCTTCGCGGCTCGCGCAAGAATACGCCCTTTGCCGCGCAGCTCGCGGCGGATAATGCGGCTAAAGCGGCGATTGCCTTAGGTTTGAAAAAGATCTCCATTGAAGTGCGGGGACCGGGCGGCGGCCGTGACGGCGCTATTCGTTCTCTGGCGGCTTCGGGTCTGCAGGTGCTTTCGATTCGCGATGTGACTCCGCTTCCGCATAACGGCTGCCGTCCGCCAAAGCGCCGCCGCGTATAATTGTATTCGGACCGATTTTCGATTAGGACACGATAGACATAGAGACTTATGGCACTCAATCACAATCCAGTCTGCCGCATCTGCCGGCGTGAAGGCAAAAAACTGTTTCTGAAAGGCGACCGCTGCATGGGAGCCAAATGCACCTTCGAAAAGAAGGGCTATGGTCCCGGGCAGCACGGACGTTCGCGCCGCGGCAAGGTCTCGCAGTACGGAATCCAGCTTCGCGAAAAGCAGAAAATCCGCGAGTCGTACGGATTGCTCGAACGGCAATTTCATCGCTTTTTCACCGAGGCACAGCGCCAGAAGGGTGTGACCGGTGAAAATCTGATGGCCATGCTGGAAAGCCGTTTGGATAATGTCGTATACCGCATCGGTTTCGCCGGTTCCCGGCGTCAAGCGCGGCAGCTTGTTCGTCACCGTCATTTCCTCGTCAACGATCACATTGTGGACATCCCCAGCTTTGTACTCCGTCCCAACGATCGTATTCGCGTACGGGAACGGTCCAAGAAATTGGCGGTGATTCACGAAGCGATGCAGAAGGCTCGCGATATGAAAATATCGAATCTGCAGCTCGATAAGGCCAAGATGGAAGGAATTTACCTGTCCGTGCCGAACCGTTCGGAAATTCCATTCGAGGCGAACGAGCAACTCGTCGTCGAGCTTTACTCCCGGTAATCAGCCTTCGAGGAGATACATGAACGGTTCGAACTTCCAGATGCCCGAATCGGTGGAGATTGACGAGACCACCCATACCGATACGTATGGCAAATTCGTCATTCAGCCTCTTGAACGCGGCTATGGTGTGACTATCGGCAACAGCCTGCGACGTGTACTCCTGTCCTCGCTGCAAGGCGCGGCAATTGTTTCTTTGAAAATTGACGGTGTGTTGCACGAATTTTCTACGATCCCCGGCGTTGCTGAAGATGTCACGGAAATTGTTCTGAACCTGAAGCAGGTCCGTTTCAAGCTTCTTAACAAGAAGCCTGATAAAGTTGTGCTTCATCTGCGCGGTCCGAAAGAATTCACTGCTCGCGATATTCAAATCGGCAATAATGATTTCGAGGTGTTGAATCCCGATTATCATATTGGCTCCTTGAATCGCGACGCAGAGTTGAAAATCGAACTGCAGATCCGCAAAGGTCGCGGGTATATTCCGGCGGAAGAAAATCGTCCGCCCGATGCGCCCATCGGCACGATTCCACTCGATTCGGTTTTCTCGCCGATCCGGAATGTGACTTACACGATTGAGAACACGCGCGTCGGCCAGAGGATTGATTACGAGAAACTCACTCTGGAGATCTGGACTGACGGTTCGATTACGCCGGACGATGCTTTAACGTATGCGGCGCGGATTCTTCGCGATCATATCCAACTCTTCATCAACTTCGACATCAAGCCGGAGAAAGAGGAGGAGGAAGATATTGACGAGGAAACGCTGCACATCCGCAAGCTGCTGCGAAAGCCGGTGGAAGAACTGGAATTGTCGGTTCGCAGTGCCAACTGTTTGAAAGAAGCCCGTATCCGTACCATCGCAGATCTGGTCCGTCGCGAAGAACCCGAGATGTTAAAGTTCAAGAATTTCGGACGCAAATCTCTGGTTGAGCTGACTGAAATTCTGAAATCCAAGGGTCTTTTCTTCGGCATGGACGTCGAAAAGTACCTCAACCCCGACTACGATAAAAAATGAGACATTTGAATACCGGGCGGAGTCTGAGCCGCTCACCCAGCCATCGCAAAGCACTCTTGGGGAACCTCGCGCAGGAGCTTTTTCAGCACAAGCGCATTCGAACGACTTTAGCCAAGGCGAAAGAGTTGCGGCCGTATGCCGAAAAACTGGTGACGACTGCGAAGAAGGGACATCTTGCGGCCCGTCGTCAGGTTCTGCGTGTTCTCACCCGTAAAACCGTTGTTAAAAGCCTTTTTGATGAGATCGCCCCGAAGTACGCGGATCGCAACGGCGGTTATACGCGGATTATTAAGCTGGCCAACCGAATCGGAGATAATGCTCCCTTGGCCATCATTGAGTTGGTGGGGTATGAAGGTATCGTGACTGCGCCAGCTGCAACGTCGGAAACCAAGAAAAAAGCCGGTCAAAAAGCGGCCAAAAGACCGACTTCGCCAGCAGTCAAGTCCGAAGACGGCAAAGCCAAGCGTAGCAAATCGGATCTTGCGGCAAAGGCAAAGCCGAAAGCTGCCGTGAAAAAGACCTCTGCTTCCACAGGCAAGAAAGCTGGCGGAAAAAAGAGCGGCGAAAAATAATCTACTTTTTCGATCTGTTAAGCCACATCCTTCGGGTGTGGCTTTTTCATTTGTTTCCATACAGTTGACTTTCGGTAGAGTCGTGCGTATATTTATAAGATGCAGATGCTTTCCCATTCGATTTGGGGCAGAAAACGGTGTTTTTCGCTCCGCATTAAGTCTTAATTATCAACACGTTCTGAGAAAATAGTGGAATGGTCCTGAATCCGATTCATTTTCTTCTGCTGAGTAATACGCTATGAGCACTCTGGAAATTCCTCGCACTCCCCACGGTCCGGCACTATCATGCAAGGGATGGATTCAGGAAGCGGCTATGCGCATGCTGCTGAATAATCTCGATCCCGAAGTTGCGGAAGACCGTGAGCAGTTAATTGTCTACGGCGGGACGGGCAAAGCCGCGCGTTCCCGCGAAGCACTCTTTGGAATTCTCAACGCGCTGAAGAAACTCGAGAACGATGAGACGTTGCTTGTGCAGTCCGGTAAAGCGGTAGGAGTTGTAAAAACGCATACCGACGCGCCGCGCGTGTTGATAGCTAACTCCAACCTTGTTCCGCAATGGGCGAATTGGGAATACTTCCACGAACTCGAAGCCAAAGGCCTGATCATGTACGGTCAGATGACCGCCGGTTCGTGGATCTATATCGGTACACAGGGAATCTTGCAAGGCACATATGAGACTTTTGCGTCACTTGCCGCCAAGCACTATGGCGGTTCGCTGAAGGGGAAGTGGACGCTTACAGGCGGGCTGGGCGGAATGGGAGGAGCGCAACCGTTATCGGTCACATTGAACGGTGGCGTCGCGCTATGCGTTGAAGTGGATCCCGCGCGGGCGCGCCGTCGAGTAGATATCGGCTACTGCGATAGATATACTGAGAGTCTTGAAGAAGCCCTGCGCTGGGTGCGCGAAAGCGTTCAAAAAGGCGATGCATTGTCTGTTGGATTAGTAGGCAACTGCGCCGACGTTTTGCCCGAACTGTTGCGGCGCAATGTGATTCCTGATGTAGTGACGGATCAGACATCCTCGCACGATGAGCTGAACGGTTATGTTCCTCACGGGATGCCGTTTGATGATGCGCTGCTTTTGCGCAAAAAAGACCCCCGCGAATACATCCGTCGCAGCACTCAGTCCATGGTCGTGCATACACAGGCTATGGTCGAGTTCCAGAAGCGGGGAGCTATTGTTTTTGATTATGGCAACAACCTACGCGGTCAAGCGCTCAAAGCAGGATTTGCAGAAGCCTTTGCCTATCCCGGATTCGTTCCCGCTTATATCCGTCCGCTGTTTTGCGAGGGCAAAGGACCGTTTCGTTGGGCGGCCTTGTCCGGGGATCCGAACGATATTCGAATCATTGACGAGGAAGCCCTGCGGCTTTTTCCCGATAATGAAGGTTTAGTACGTTGGATCAAGACGGCAACTCCGCGCATTCCGTTCCAGGGATTACCGTCGCGTATCTGCTGGCTGGGGCAGGGAGACCGGGCGAAATTCGGTTTAGCCATCAATGAACTCGTGCGTTTGAAAAAAGTAGTCGCTCCCATTGTGATCGGTCGGGATCATCTGGATTGCGGTTCGGTGGCTTCGCCCTATCGCGAGACGGAAGCGATGAAAGACGGATCGGACGCCATAGCCGATTGGCCGATTCTGAATGCGCTGGTCAATACCGCATCGGGCGCGTCGTGGGTAAGTTTTCATCATGGCGGCGGTGTGGGAATCGGGGCTTCGCTGCATGCCGGACAGGTGATTGTCGCCGACGGCACCGATGCGGCTGCCGTCCGTCTGCAGCGTGTTCTAACAAACGATCCGGCCATGGGATTATTCCGCCATCATGATGCGGGCTACGCTGAAGCCAGTGAAACCGCTCGGCAAAAAAATGTGAGCATTCCCGGTCTGAATTATTAAATGACTCATTGCGAGGTTCGCGATGGAGAATCTTCTCTTGGAATACCGCAACCCAGTTGCTGTTATTACAGTGAATCGTCCGCGCGCCATGAATTCCCTGACGGTCGCAACTCTACACGAATTCAATAGTCTATTAGACGAGTTGACTTCCCATTCGGATATTCGAGCGGTCGTCCTTACAGGCGCAGGAGAGAAAGCCTTTGTGGCGGGTGCGGACATTGCGGAAATTCGCGATCTGGGCATGCTGAGCGGGAAGGAGTTTGCCGCGCGCGGGTTGGCACTGTTTTCACGAATCGAAAAGCTGCGCATTCCCGTTATCGCTGCAGTGAATGGCTATGCTCTGGGCGGCGGATGCGAATTGGCGATGGCTTGTCATTTGCGGATCGTATCGGAAAACGCCAAGTTTGCGCAACCAGAGATTAATCTTGGACTCATTCCCGGCTACGGAGGGACGCAGCGGCTGCCGCGGCTCATCGGACGCGCCCGTGCGTTGGATTTACTCTTGACGGGGCGTATGATTCCTGCTGAAGAAGCCTTGCAGTGGGGCTTGGTGAATGCCGTTGTGCCGCAGTCCGAATTGATGACCATCGCTCTTAAATTGGCGGCTGATCTGGCGGGCAAACCGCGCAAAGCGGTGGAAGCGATTTTAGAAGCGGTGGATTCAGGACTTCAGATCGGTCTCGACCGCGGACTGCAAGTGGAAGAAAACCTCTTCTCTTTCTGCTGCGGCACGGATGACAAGAATGAAGGAACCGCTGCCTTTCTGGAAAAACGCACTCCTGAATTCAAGGGACATTGAACAACGTGGCAGATGTTCTAATTCACAATATTTCCTTGCTGGCAACGCCGCAATCGGCCGACAAGGCAAGGCAGTCGAACAGTGTTTTGCGGATCCCGCGCGCGGCTATCCTCATCCAAGATGGCTGTATCACTGATATCGGTCACGAGGCGGAAATCACTGCAAGGTCGCCAGCCGGAATTCCGCGATACAACGCAAACGGCTATCTGGCGACACCCGGTCTTGTGGATTGCCATACACATCCGATTTTTGTCGGTAATCGCGCCGCTGAATTTCATCAGCGCAATGCCGGGAAAACGTATCTGGAAATTGCAGCGGCGGGCGGCGGTATCCAGACCTCCGCAAGAAAGCTGCGCGACGCTTCTCCGGAACAACTCATTCAAGAATCTTTGCCGCGTTTCCATCGCTCGCTCACGTGCGGTGTAACGGCAATAGAAGGCAAATCGGGATATGGTTTGGATTGGGAGGGAGAGCGCAAATCACTTTTAGCTCTACGCGAGATCGGCAGGCAGATTCCACAGCATCTATTTCGTACGTTTCTGATCCATGCGCTGCCGTCTTCCTACTCTGATCGTCGTGCGGACTTTGTGGGCGATGTGATCGAAAATATGATTCCTGCGGTCGCGCACGACAAGCTGTCTGAATCGGTGGATGTGTTTTGCGAAACGGGAGCTTTTACTGTTGACGAATCGCGGCGGTTTTTGACAGCGGCGAAAAACAACGGGCTTTCGTGCATGGTGCATGCCAATCAATTTGGCCATTCCGGCGGGGCTTTTTTGGCGGCTGAGGTCGGTGCAAGAAGTGCGCATCACCTTGAGTATCTAAGCGATGAGGAAATTAGAGCGTTGGCTGCTGCAGGAACTGTCGGTGTCGTGCTTCCCGCGAGCGTATTTTTCTTGGGAAATCTTCCGTATCCACCCGCTCGCCGCATGTTGGAACTCGGTATGGATGTCGCGATTGCCACCGATATGAATCCCGGTTCAGCCATGACCGAATCGCTGCCTTTCTGTATGACCGCTGCGGCCATATACTGTAAAATGACGCCGGAAGAACTGCTGAATTCAGTCACTCTGAATGCCGCGAAGGTTCTGGATGCAGATTCACAAATCGGATCATTAGAAACTGGCAAGTGCGGCGATGTTGCACTTTGGAACGTGCCCGATTTGGAATCCCTATCCTATCATTTCGGTGAGTTGCGGGCGGCGGCCGTCTTCATTGCCGGACGCGTTGTTTGGAAAGACAACGATGCAACCGCAAGATATTGAAGTCGGCACCTCCGGCTGGCTTTTTGAAGACTGGCGCGGGACGTTTTACCCGTTGCGGGTACCTAAATCGAAGTGGCTGGAGTACTATTCGGCACGATTTAGTGTTGGCGAGATCAACAGCACGTATTATCGAATTGCACCTCCTGCCACATTTGAGTCTATAAACCGCAGGACTCCACCGGAGTTTCGATTTACGGCTAAAGTACATGCTGATGTAACTCACAAGCAGGAAAAGCCGGATCGTTCTCTTCAGCAATTGACTTCAGCGATTGAGCCGTTACGGTGTTCCGATAAATTGAGCGGATTATTGGCGCAGTTTCCCGCGGGTTTTCGCTATAACTCGCAGAATCTGGACTATGTTTTGAAACTGCCCGAATTCTGCGACGGAATCCGACTTTGTATCGAATTCCGAAGTCGAAGCTGGCTCGGAGAATCCATCGCCGCGCCGCTGCGCCAATCCGGTCTCACATGGGTGTGTCCCGATGAACCGGATCTTCCCGATTTAATGCCATTTGAAATGATAACGACTTCGGATTTGTTATATGTTCGTCTGCACGGCCGAAACCGCCAAGCGTGGTATGATCGCACCGCAGGAGACCGATATGACTATGTCTATAAAGAAGAAGAGCTTATTGATATTGGAAAGAAACTGTTGGCTTCTGAACCTGCTGTACATCGAGCTGTAATATTTTTCAACAACTGCCATGCCGGTCAAGCTGTTCGCAATGCATGGTGGCTGAAAAACTGGCTGGCAGCCCTCTTTTCTTCAGAGAATTCCGAGAAGGTTCCGGATGGATTCGATCTTTCGGCGGATTAGCCAATCTCCCAACGCCGACGCATGGCGCCAATTCCGATGCTCAGACGGACAATTCCGCAGGCTGCTGGATCTGGCGCGGTCGTTAGGTTTCCCAGTCAGCAAAACAGAGAAGGGATCGCAAGGAACAGCTTTCGTGACGGTTCGCGATCCCGATCATGTATTGTGCGTTGCGGAATCTGCTTCACTTTCCTACTCGCCGTTTCAACCGTCGCAGACACGATTCAGCATTGCTTTCACGGAAGACTCCGATGCGATGGAGGAGTTCCGCATGTGGACCGATGCCGCGTCGCAGACAATTCGAGCCGATAATTCCGAACGGGAGGATGCGGTATTATCTCCTCTAATGGATGTGCTGCAGGATGCCGAAAAAATGACGTGGTTGGATCTTGAATGCAATGTACTGCGAACGATGCAAACCGTCAACCAGTTGGATCTTGAGGGTGAGCCGCTTTTTCTGACTCTGAGCAGAACGATCCGCGATTTGTTGTCGCCGGTGCTGTATGAATTAGAGTTGGAAAATCCCGCCGATTTCTGGCCCGGCAGAGCGCGGGATTGGACATGGATGGAATCTGCGCTGGACAAGGATTGGTCTACCTTGACGCTTACCCCGCGGTTGAAGCGCCTTCTTTTCCGACGCGAACGTGTTTTATTTGTCGAGGAAATGAAATCAGCTCCGGACATTCAGTTCACTTCCACTGCGGGAAAAAGTCTGCAATCCGGATTTCTCCTTCCGCTAACGTGCGGGACCAGCCCCTTGGGAATTATCAAAATATTCTATGGCAGAACTCTGTATCCCCTCGCGGGCGAAGTCGAGGCTTTGGAGTTGCTGCGCCGGGAATTATCCATTCTGCTCGATCATATTCGCACGCATCTTCGCATGCAGCGTATGGCAACCGTGGACGGTTTGACCAATCTGTTTAATCATCGCTTTTTCCAAGACCAGCTAAGAACGGAATACCAGCGAGCCCTTCGTTATAATAAAAGCATGACTCTGCTCATGATAGATATAGACGATTTTAAAGGATATAACGACAAATACGGGCATCTCGCGGGAGACCGAGTTTTGGCCGAGACGGCGCGCACGATTCGGAATTCCGTGCGGGATATTGATTTTGTAGCCCGCTATGGCGGAGATGAATTCGCGCTGATTCTGCCCGAGGTGGAGGCCGACGGCGGGATGATTGTGGCTGAAAAAATCCGCAAGGCTGTAGAGGCGCAGCGATTTATCAGTGAAGACGGCGAGACAATAGGGTCTATTTCCGTTTCTTGTGGCGTAACGGATAATCGCAGTGCGGCATCGCCCGACATCCTGATTGAGCGGGCAGACAAGGCGCTTTATTGGGTGAAACGGCACGGCCGCAATCTCGTACGTTTAGCATCCGACAACGATCAGGACTGAATTGTGTATAAAGTACTTTTCGTCACATCGGAAGTTACTCCCTTTAGTAAAACGGGCGGGTTAGCGGATGTCAGCGGGGCTTTGCCGGCGGCTTTGGCGACGGCGGGATGTGACGTCAGAATCGTCACGCCTTTTTACGGTTTTATTGACCTCGATCAGTTCGATTTTCCGTCGGCCACTCTCTTGACGGCACGCACCATAGATCTTCACGGGAGGGCGCAGCCCTACAGATTCAGACGCGTGGTACTCAACCGCCGCCACGAAGTGTTTTTTGTTGAGTGCGATCCGTTGTACGACAGACCGGGCGTTTATGTTGATCCCTTTACGAATCAGGATTACATAGACAACGATTATCGCTTCATTCTTCTGTCGCGGGCGGCTCTGGAATTGTGCCGCGTTTCCGAATGGATTCCTGATGTTATTCATTGTAATGATTGGCAGACCGGTCTGGTTCCGTATTTTGCTTATCAAATCAAGCGCGCCGGGGAGTGGAAAAGGACCAGAACATTGCTGACGATTCATAATATCGCTTACCACGGTTTGTTTGGGACGGAGACGTTGCATCGAATCAGCGGCGAGGTTCCGCAATATTATACACCG
>RPQS01000036.1 GCA_003818605.1 Candidatus Zhuqueibacterota bacterium
CGCGCTTTGTGAATCCCGCGGGTCTCTCCAACTATGGCGGCAACCTGTACAAGCAGACTGTGGCTTCGGGTGAACCGGTGGTCGGACAAGCGGGAATAGACGGACTCGGTACGCTCGATCAAGGCTATCTGGAAGCGTCCAACGTGAAAATCGTCAACGAAATGATTTCGATGATCACGGCGCAGCGCGCGTACGAAATCAACTCCAAGTCCGTTAAAACGGCTGACGACATGATCGGTATTGCAACGAACCTCAAGCGATAATCATGCGCGCGATCTTTTTCCTTAGCTTAATCCTTTTACTTGCCGTTCCCGCAATCCTTTTCGCGGCTTCGCCCGAGCAGGTTGTGGAAACGCTCATCGCCGCCGCCTGGGCGCCGCGTGAAGTGCGTGTGGAATGGGAGTTCAACGGAAAACCGCCGGTTGTTCTGTCGCAATTCACCGACTGGACCATTGCGGAACCCCGGCCGATGCGTTTGGCAGGCAGTCTGATTTTATCGCTGGAAAGACGCGACGAAAAAGGTACTGCGCACCGAATCGCATTTTCCGGTACCGCTCGCGTATTTGGACCTGCTTTCACGGCAAGACAGCGTATTGAAGCGGGCGCCAAAGTAGATACAACTCAATTGGAAATCATTGAGGCCGAATGGACGCGGCTGAACGGCGATCCTATCACGGCTTCTTCATTTAGAACCGCAACATTGGCGGCCCGGGCATTAATACCCGGAAGGCCATTGACCGCGCAAGACATTAAGACGTCCCCGGTGATTCAGAAGGGACAATCCGTCGAGATGAATTATTCGGAAGGCGCAGTGCGCGTCCGCATGACGGGCCGGGCGATGGCCGACGGAGCGGTCGGAGACGTCATTCCCGTCGCGGTTGGTATGGGTACATCCAAGCGTTTTCAAGCGACCGTTGCCGCCGACGGCACCGTGTCGCTCGCTCGATAACGGAGAATAACGATGCGAATACTGTTTGTCTTGATCAGTTTCCTGCCGACGCTGGCCTTAGCGATCCCGCCCGCTCCTTCGATGTATGCGGATCGCGTGGCCCGGCAGGTGGGTGATGTTCTTACCGTACAGATCGTCGAGAACACGACAGCCACGGCGGTGGCGGGAACCAACACCAAAGAAGAGTATGATGCTTCACTGGACGGCGGCGGCAGCGGTGGTCTGGATTTCATCCCGCTTTTTTCCGGTAAAGGTGCAACAAAAAGCGAGCATAAGGGCGACGGCCGCACCGTGCGTCAAGGCCGATTGACCGGAAAGATAACGGCCAAAGTTGTCGAGGTGTTTCCCAACGGCAATTTGCGCATCGAAGGTCAGAAGAGCGTCATCATTAACGGTGAGCGCCAGATGACTATTCTCACGGGCGTGGTTCGTCCCGAAGATATCGCTCTCGGCAATGTGATCAGCTCCGACTTAATCGCCGATGCGGAAATTACATTCAAAGGCAAGGGTGTGCTGGCCAACACCGAACGTCCCGGTTTCTTTGCTCGAATCTTTGATTGGTTATTCTAATATGCAGCGAATCCTATTTCTTCTCCTTCTCGTCCCCGGTATGGTGTGGTCGCAGGTTCGCATCCGCGATGTGACCACCTATCCCAACACCACGCCCTCATCGTTGTCCGGCTACGGACTTGTGGTGGGTTTGGCGGGGACCGGCGACGGCAGCAAGTCCACGTTCACGCCGCAAGCGTTTGCCACGATGATGAAGAGCTACGGATTGCAGGTGGATCCCGCCTCACTGAAGCTGAAAAACGTGGCAGCGGTTATCGTGACGTGCGAAGTCCAATCCGGTGCACGCGTAGGTGCGCGCTGCGACGTATTGGTGTCATCGCTGGGTGATGCTACAAGCTTGCAGGGGGGGACTCTATTGCGCACCGTTCTGCAGGATCCATGGAACAAACCTGTAGCGGAAGCTCAGGGACCCGTATCCATCGGCGGATTCAATTTTGAATCGCAAGGCTCCCGGGTGTCGCGGAACCACGCTGTCGTGGGTCGCATTCCCGGTGGCATGACTTTGTTTGAAGATGCGCCCGCCCTGCCCGCGCCGACCGATTCCTTTGTTTTAAGCCTGAAGCAGCCCGATTTGCAGCTCGCCGTCCGTATCGCTGCTTCAATCAACGCGAACTATGCTTTTGCGGCGGATGTTGTAGATCCCAGCACGCTCGTTATTCACGTTCCCGAAGCCTGTAAGTCTTCTACCGAGCGTTTCATGTTTCAATCCGATATCGGTGAACTGACCGTCACGCCCGTTGCGTCCGACCGTGTTGTAATCAACGAACGGACGGGCACGATTGTCGTTGGTTCGGCAGTCGTTCTACTGCCTGCGGCGGTGGCGCATGGGAATTTGACGGTGGAGATTACGGAGCGTTCTGCGGTCAGCCAGCCTCAGCCGTTCGGGCAGGGACAGACGATTTCCGAACGGCAAAGCCGTATTTCCGTGGAGAGTGCCGGTACCGGATTGTTGGAAGTGAGTGCGGCCGCATCGGCCGGTGATGTCGCGCGAGTCCTGAATTCGCTTGGCGTCACGCCCCGCGACATGATCGCGATATTTCAAGGTCTGAAAGAAGCCGGTTCACTGCAAGCGGAACTGGTGATTATCTGATGGATATAATCCCATCCCGCGTTTTGCCGCTCGACACGAATAAAGTTGCGTCGCTCAAGGATCAAACCGACCCGGCGCGAAAACTTCACGCACAGGCGGAACAAGCGGCGGAGCAGTTCGAGACCATGTTGGCGCAGCAAATGATTCGCAGCATGCAGTCGTCTCTGGACAACGGCAATATGTTCGGCGCGGGAACGGCCGGCGACATCTATAATGGATTGGCGGAGTGGGAACTTGCCCGCATCATTACACGCTCGGGCAATCTGGGCGTGAAAGAGCAAATCCTAAGGCAACTCCCGAAAGAGGAGGAGAAAGCCAAATGAAGTCCGTTCGCGGTGAATTTGTGCGCAAGCTCGGGTGCCTGCGTCTGGAATTGCAGCATCTCGAAGAAAGCCTGCGAACCAATAATCTGTCGGGAATCGAAGACCAATCGCGCAGTATTCAGGATTTGCTGCTGGATCTGGTCAAGCAGCAGCGAAAACTGACGCGCGCCGAACAATTGTCTCTGCGTCCGCGCTTCGCATCGCTTCGTGAAGATGCCTTGCACAGCCTGGAAGTGGCGCGGCGGATTCTGGATGACAGTCTGGAAGCCATGCTGGTGCTTGTAAAAAGCGTGCAGGAAACCTCCGGATACGGACGCGATGCGCAGGGCACATCTATTATGGTGGATCGAAAGGCATAGAAGAAAATGAGTTCACTTGCAGATATTCTGAACACGGGTCGCAATGCTCTGCGCGTGCAGCAACTCGCCATGCAGGTTGTGGGACAAAACACGTCCAACGCGGATACGGAGGGATATACCCGCCGCCGTTTGGAATTGTGCACCGCCCCGCCGTACGACAGCCTGGGCCGCTGGGACGCGGGAGCCGGTGTGGACATTCAGCATCTCGGTCGGATTCGCGATCAGCTCATAGATGAACAGTACCGCCGCGAGAGTTCGCAGCTCGGCTACTGGAGTCAGCGCGACGACGTGCTGGGACGCGTGGAAGAAATCTTCAGTGAACTCGGCGGATCGGCAATCAGCGATCAACTTCAGGATTTCTGGGCGGCATGGAGTGAACTGTCCAATCAGCCGGAAGGGCAGGCGGCGCGGCTTTCACTCGTCGAAACGGCTCAGACACTCACAACCGGAGTGCGGCGCGTTTACGATGAGTTGGCCTCACGCTTTGGCACGGTGGACAAGCAGATGGTGGATGATGTAACGGAAGTGAATGCCATCACGTCGCATATTGCTCAATTGAATGTGCAAATCGTCCGAGCCGAAACCGACGGGCTGGAAGCTTCGGACCTGCGGGACGCCCGCGATTCCGCGCTGGATCGCCTCTCGCAACTCATCAATATCACAACGCAAGAGAACGGTGACGGTGCCGTGAACGTGTATAACGGCGGTCAGATTCTGGTGCAGGTAGACCGTCATACGGAAATTTCCATAAGCGCCGAGTCGCATAACGGCCGCGTCTCATCCGTTTTCAATTATGGCAGCAGCGGAAGGAAATTGACTCTGGAAGGCGGGGAAATTAAAGCCCTGATGGATATTCGCGATCAGGATATCGGTCGGGTCATGGATGACATGGATGAATTTGCCGTCAATCTCGCCCATCGCGTCAATGATATTCATACGCAGGGTTACGGGTTGACAAACACGAACGGCATCGAGTTTTTTGCCGCCGATGTGACAGGGGCGTCCAGTCTCCGTCTTTCGTCTTTAATTACCGATGATCCTTCCCGCATTGCGACCGCGTCCGCGGCCAATGCGCCGGGCGATAATTCCATTGCCCTGCAGATTGCCGGCATTCAAAACGAAAAACTGATGAATAACGGCCGGTCCACGCTCGATGACTACTATCGCGATATCGTACTGCAGGTCGGTTCGCGCAAGTCCTATGCAACGGGGCAGCTCAAAGTGGAGCAAGCCGCGATGAATCATCTGGAGAATCGCCGTCAATCGGTGTCGGGTGTATCTTTGGATGAGGAGATGACGCGGCTGATACAAGTTCAACAAGCTTACGATGCGGCGGCCCGAATCGTCAATACGGTGGACGAAATGATGCAGACCGTGCTGACGCTGGGAGCGTCTTAAGGTAAGGAGTAGACCGTGCGAGTAACGGAACTGCAAAGACAACGGGCATTCACACAAGGGATCAACGACCGACAGACCAATCTGGTTCGTCTTCAGGAGGAATTGGCTGCCGGGCGCAGCTTGTTCACGCCTTCGGAGAACGTCCGCAAGGCCGATCAGGCGCTCCACACCGAGGATTTACTGGCGATGGATGTGCAGTATGCGCGGAATATTGAAGACGGACTTCACTGGGTCAATGCGGCCGATTCCAAACTGCAGTCTATCGTTGATCTAATGAATGAAATTGATAATCTGGCTTTGTCCGCGGACAATAGCAGCCAGAATGAAGATGATCGCCGCAGCACGGCGATACAGCTGGACCAGAAAATCGAAGAACTCGTGAAACTGGTCAATGCCAGCGACGGCAACCGCTATCTGTTCGGGGGACACGGCACGACCACCGCGCCTTTCACGGTTGTGCGCGATGCCGACGGTCAGATTCAGGGACTCACCGCGAACGAAGATACCATCGCCGGGAAGATCTATCGGCGTATCGGGCAGGATGAGGACCTTCAGGTGAACGTCACCGGAGATCGTCTCTTTCAACCGGTGGGTTCCACCGGAACGGATGCAGACCTGTTCTATGTGGTCACTACGCTGCGCGACACCATCGGCAACAACAATGTGCCGCCGGAAGGTTTTGAGGAAACCCGCTCCAATAACTATCTGCGCGAGCAGCTCTCGTTAATCCGCGAACGAATCTTAGACCAGCAGACCTATCTTGGCAGCGTCGGTCAGCGGCTGCAGGCCAACCAAACTCGGTTAAAAGAACGCGAAATTCAATTGACGGACGCTCTCGAACAGGCGCAAGGCGTGGATCTCACGGACTTGGTCAGCCGCGCCGCTATCGAAGAAACCGTATACAATGCTCTGGCAGGAATGGGCACAAAACTGCTTAAACAATCCTTAGTGGATTATTTGCTTTAGAGGTATCCAATGCGCGCAGTCATTACCGGAATCACGGGTCAAGACGGCAGTTACCTTGCGGAGCTGCTGCTCTCCAAGGGATATGAAGTGTTCGGCATGGTTCGCCGTTCCAGTCAGGACAATTTGGGCCGGATCGAGCATTTGCGAACTCGCCTTCATATCATGCAGGGCGATCTTCTCGATGCCAATTCGCTCGAGAAAATCCTTCGGGATGCTAAGCCCCATGAAGTCTACAATTTAGCCGCGCAGAGCTTTGTGCCCACGTCTTGGGAACAGCCGATTCTCACGGGCGAATTCACGGCTTTAGGCGTCACCCGGCTGCTGGAGGCGATTCGCTCGGTGGATCGCAACATCCGTTTCTATCAAGCGTCCTCATCGGAGATGTTCGGCAAAGTCCGCGAAGTGCCGCAGCGTGAAATCACTCCGTTCTATCCGCGCAGTCCGTACGGCGTGTCTAAAGTCTACGGGCACTACATCACGATTAATGCCCGCGAAAGCTACGGCTTGTTCGCCGCGTCCGGTATTCTTTTCAACCATGAATCGCCGCGCCGCGGAAAGGAATTCGTCACGCGTAAAATCACGCGGACGGCCGCAGCCATTCGACTCGGTTTGACCGATCATCTGGAGCTGGGGAATCTCGACGCCCGGCGCGATTGGGGATTCGCCGGCGATTACGTGGACGCGATGTGGCGAATGCTGCAGCAGGATACTCCCGAAGACTACGTTATTGCGACCGGTGAAACACACACGGTGCGTGAATTCTGTGATCTGGCTTTTTCGCATCTGGGCTTGGATTATCGCGGCTATGTGCGGATTAATCCGGCCTATGTTCGTCCGGCGGAGGTGGATTTGCTGGTCGGTGATTCCACGAAAGCCGAGCGGAAACTGGACTGGACTCCGACGGTTCACTTAAACGATCTTGTCAAGATGATGGTGGAGGCGGATCTGGCCGATTTGCAGCAAGGCAGCACTGAATTTCCGATGCAGAATCGAACGGTTAAGACAGTGCGCCTTGAACCGATCATCGTCCCGGCTGCGAATCCGGTTCCGGCAATCGAAGTACGGGCGGAACGGTAAAGTCGTCCCTTACTATCCGAAATGTGACCCAGAAAGCGATATCATTTGAATAAGCCGGATTCCGGAACGATGGATGATCCCGCGATTCATTCAGAACCGACGCCTTACGAATTGCACGCACCTGACTTTCGCAGCGGAAAGTTGAACATCGGTGTTGACGTGCGCGGCCTGGAAGTCGAATCCTCGCTGCGCCGCGGTATCGGTCGTTACGTGCTGAATCTCCTGCTGGAATTAGCGAAGCGGGATGACTGCTGCTTAATACTGTACGGTGATCGGCCTCCGTGGGAGGTCTATCATCTGCAGATGCTGATGGATTTGCCGAATGTTCGTTACGAGACATTCTTCCCGTCTTTTGCCAAAGACCTGAACGTCTTTTTACTCGCGGATCCGTCGCCGGTTATGGTGGGACGCAAACTGCTGCCGTTCCCGCTTCATGAAGTTCCGTGCGCGACGATATTCTATGATTTGATTCCACTCGCGTTTCAGAATCAGTATCTGGGAAAAAATCCTAAGCTGCGCGATGAGTTTCTGTCTCGCTTGGACGAACTTCAGCAGGTCGTTGCATGTTATTTGACGATTTCTCGTTTTGTGGCGGAGGATCTTTCCGATCGCAGAGCCGTTCCCCGCGATAAAATCGTTCCGATATTGGGAGGATTGGACGAAGCATTTCGGGAGCCGCCGGATCCGGATCAGATTGCCGAAACGCTGCGCAAGTACGATGTGAAGGGCAAGTATTTTTTCTACACGGGCGGGGCCGATTTCCGGAAAAATCTGGTGACGCTGATCATTGCGTTCCAGCGTTTGCGCGCAAACGGCAATCCCGACGTCAAGCTGATCATGACCGGCGAATTGGGCAACGGTTGGAAAGAAAAACTTAAAGATACGGAACATGAATTCGCCGGCGATAATGTGCAGGCTCTTGGGTATGTGGACGATGACGATCTGAAATGTCTTTATGCCGGAGCGGTTGGATTCGTATTCCCGTCTCTGTATGAAGGTTTCGGACTGCCCGCGCTGGAGGCTATGGCTTCACGCTGCCCGGTGATCGCATCCGATGGAAGCTCTTTGAAGGAAATTGTCGGTGATTCCGGCCTGCTGATAAATCCGGAATCCGATGAGGAAATTGCCGCTGCCATGCAACGGCTGTTGTCTGAGCCGAAGCTGGCGGAAGAGCTTCGCCGTCGGGGTGAAGAACGCGCGCAAAAGTATACTTGGCGGGATGTCGCCGAAAATACCGTGAATGCTCTCCGCCGCATCGCCCGCCGAACACCGCGTCCCGTGGCTAAGACGCGCCGCATGAAAGTGTTGATCCAAAACCGGGACAACGCCTTCATCGCGCCGGGCGGAGATACGATGGTGATGTCGGAATTGTACCGGTGCCTGCGGTCCCTGGATGTGGAAGCGGACGTCGCCGCCGGTGAGCCCGATCTCGCGGATGTGGACTTGGTTCATTTGGTGAACCTGACGGTATTGGATCTCGCGCGAAAAGTTGCCGCCAATTCCATGCGGCAGCATGTGCCCTACGCCGTCACCACGCTTTTTGAAGATTGGCCGCTGTACATCGAGAGATCTTTTGAAGCCATGCGCATGTTCGGCGATTATCTGTCGAACGGGCGCGATGAGCGGAAATTTCGCGAAGATCTCAAACGGATTCAGAATCTGGACGTCGGACCGTCGGTGGGAATTGACGATGTCGCCGCCGACGCCGCTGCTCTCTTCGCCTGCGGCGAATCGGAAGCGAAGCGCTTGGGCGAGGCCTATCCGCGTGCCCGCGATCACGTGCGCATTGCGGAATTCGGCATTCGCATTCCGGTTGATATCAGCGATGAAAGTCAGGCCATTGTCCGCGAAAAAATCGGATATGACCGTTTCATCCTTTGCTGCGGCCGTCTCGAGACGCGAAAAAATCAGTTGATGCTTCTGAAGGCGCTGGAAGACAGCGACCTGCCGATCATACTGCTTTCCGGGGGATTCAGCTATCAGCCGCAATACGTGGATCTGGTTTCGCGCTATCCGCGAAAGGCTCCCGTAAAAATCCTGCCGAGGCAGGGAACGCCGTTTTTAGTGAACCTGATGGCGGCGGCGGCGGCGCA
The DNA here is from genome assembly GCA_003818605.1 of Candidatus Zhuqueibacterota bacterium. Classification (GTDB taxonomy): domain Bacteria; phylum Electryoneota; class RPQS01; order RPQS01; family RPQS01; genus RPQS01. Next base: position 8,826 of record RPQS01000036.1, read on the forward strand.
CGTGCTGCCCAGTTGGTATGAATTGCCCGGCTTGGTGACGCTTGAAGCCGCCAGCGCCGGAACTGCGGTTGTAGCCTCGGATTGGGGCAGCGTACTCGACTATCTTCCGGAGCCGCTGATTCATCGCTGCAGGCCGGATGATCCCGAGTCCATCAGATTGGCCGTCGAAAACGCCTTGCGCGTCGGACCCAACCCCGATGCCAAAAAAGCCGCCGATAAATTTACATGGGATGCTTTCGGAGAGAAGACCTTGACGGTCTATGAAGAGATTCTTTCCCGGAAACATCACTATCGGCGGCCCGAACAAGCAGATCATCAGATTTCGAATAGTTCCGAACACTCTCCGGAGGTAACCATGAACGCACCCGAAAACACCTCACGCCGCTTTGAGGCGTCTATCATTATTCCCGTATATAATCGCTCCCGGCTTACGCAGGAATGTCTCGAAGCGATTTCCGCGACAAACGACAAGACAAGTTACGAAGTCATCATCGTGGATAATCACTCCACCGACGAAACCCCCAAGCTGCTCGAAGCGATTGAAGGAGACGTCACGATCCTTCGTCAGTCTTCCAATCGCGGTTTCGCGGCGGCGTGTAATATCGGAGCGCGCGTCGCCTCCGGTCAATTTCTGGTGTTCCTCAATAATGATACACAGCCGGCGTCCGGTTGGTTGGATGCTCTGGTGAGCTGCGCGCGCGAGGATGCAAACATCGGCGCCGTCGGCGCCAAACTCCTCTATCCGGAAGGAGACGTGCAGCACGCGGGCGTCGCTTTTAATGATCGTCACATTCCCTATCACATTTTCCAGCATTTCACGGCCAATCATGACGCCGTGAATGAAAAACGGGACATGAAAGCGGTGACGGCGGCTTGCATGCTGGTCCCCGCCGCGCTGTTCCGCGAAGTGGGCGGCTTCGATGAGGGATATAAAAACGGTTTCGAGGATGTTGACTTCTGCCTCCGCCTCGGTGAAACGAAGCGTCGAATCGTATATTGCCCGCAATCCACCGTAATGCATCGCGAGGAAGCGAGCGAAGGCCGCAAGCAGTTCGATCGCGAAAATCTCGAACGATTCCTCGCGGCATGGGGCAATCGGATTCAACCCGATGAAACCGGCTATGTCGCGCGGCACGGCTATACCATTGTTTGGAGTGGAGGAAGAGGCGAATATCGCCGCATCACGCAAAGCACTCCACAGAATGCTCCAGAGCAGGAAACGGCCATGAATACGAACAGCTTGGCGGATGCCCGTGAACTGTATGCACAGGGCAAAATTGTGGAAGCAGCCGACATCCTTCAGCGGATCGTCGAAAGCCGGATGGTGCTGGCCGGAGATGATGCGTTTGAAACGTGGCAGACTCTGGGCAATTGTCTGGCCAGTCTGAAACGTACGGAAGACGCGGAGCAGGCCTATCACGAAGCCATTAAATTGAACTCGAATTCGGAACGTCCCTACCTTGGTTTAGGTACGGTGGCGATGCTGCAGGAGAACTGGCAGGCGGCTATGTTCGGATTTATGATGGCGCTGGCGAAAAATCCCGATACGATGAAGGGAGAGTTCGGCGTCGGTCTCTCGATGGCCGCCCGGAATATGCACAAGGAAGCGATGGAGCATTTCCGGCGGGTGCTCGAACATGAACCCTTCAATCCCGAAGCCTTGTTCTACTTCTACCGCAGCTCGATGGAAGCGGGAGAACCGCGTTCCGCCATCAGTCCGATTGAAAAATATTTGCAGAGATTTCCGGACGACACAAACTTCCTGTTCAATCTCTGCGGAGCCTATTGGAAAGCAGGCGAAATTACACGGGCTATGACGTTATGCCGTCAGGTACTGGATCGTGAACCCGGCCACGCGGCGGCCCGTGACGTGTGGGAAAACCTGAAGGCGACCATGCCCGTTCATGCGTAGCGCGGTCGTATTGCAATGGTCGAGATTGGGTGATGTGCTGCAAACCCGGCCTTTGTTGCGGTCTCTCCGGCAGGCTGGGCACAAACGTGTAATTCTCAGCGCGGATGTCAGCTTTGCCGGTGTGGTGCGATGTATGCCCGAGGAACCGGAGTTTTGGCCGTTGGATCTGGCTCAAATCAGCGGTGCCGCTCGTCACTCAACGTCGCATGCAGACTTCATCCGGCTGCTTGATAATGTATTCAGAGATGGCCGTCGGATGGAGCGGTCGGACGTCTATGTTCTCACGCGATCCGCCGCGGCGGCGCTGTTTGCGGAAATGCTGAAGCCGGAAACCGTCCATGGCTATAGGCTTCAGGGAGCGGATCTCATCGCACCTGAACAGATCCGGTGGATGGATTCCGCAATCGGAGATCACTGCGGGACTCCCGTCCATCTCGCTGATCTTTGGACTTCTTTAAGTCCGCTTGAAATGCGCGGGCAATGGCTGCCGCCGCTGAAGGCAGACGGAATCGCGCCGGTATGTCATGCGAATGATCGTCGAACGGTCGGAATATTATGTGATGCGGGGGAAAGCTATCGTTCGATTCCGCCGGAATGGCTCATAAGCTGGGCGGATTGTCTGATTCGCAATCTTGAGCTGCGAGTTGTGTTGCTGGGTAAAGCCCACTCATCGGAGGGTGATGCCTTAACCGCCTGGGCGGTAAAACGGCCTGATCGTGTTTTAGATCGGCGCGGCCAAACCAGTCTGGATCAACTCTGCCATGCACTGACGAATGTAAATCTGGTAATCGGTCCCGATACAGGCGGTTTGCATCTGGCGGCGGCGGTTGGAACACCGGTCATCGGTCTGTTTTTCGGTGGTGCGGTCTGTTTGCATACGGGACCCTATCACGAGCGCGCTATCGTTATTCAAGATCCGGAGTGGTCGGACCTGTACGCAGATCGCATTGCCGTACTGGCCGGCAGCATTCTGGCAAATGAGCAGCTGCCGGTTAATGGAAATGAAATGCCGGTGTTTGTTCCCGGTCTGGATGAATACGGTCTCCTATACAAGCTTCAAGGCACGGACTCGCTTCCATCGTCTTTGATATCGGAAAGAACGAAGTTCTTTCAACACTTTCGTCCGAAAATTGTGCAGGAAAATGGTGCGGCCTTCGCGATGTCCGTCATCATTCCCGAAAAAGGGGAAAGCCATTACACGGATGCGATTCTGTCTGACCTTAAGACATGCACAACGGATTTAAAAATCGAGATCATCGTTGTGAGCAGTGGTCGTTCCGTGGAACGCACTGAAATTTCAGCCGGATCATCTTCGATAAAATCCGTTTGGAGACGGGAGTCGCTGACTTTTGCAGAGGCCTGCAATCTGGGAGCGCGGGAAGCTCACGGCAAGTGGCTGCTCTTTCTCAACAACGATTGCCGCGTGGATTCGACCTTCCTGAATTCGCTGCTCGCAAGGGCCGAGGACGACTCATTCATTGCGCCCTTAATCCGTTATCCCGACGGAACAATTCAAAATGCGGGTGTTGCTTTCGATGCAGGCGGGATTCACGAAATTGCTCACGGCGAGCATAATGCTCCCGGGTCCAAATACCCGCAGGCTTTATCGGCAGTCGCGCTCATGATGTCTTTTGATGCTTTTCGCGGATTAAATGGATTTGACGAGTCCTACCGGAACGGCTATGAAGATTTGGATTTGTGTCTGCGCGCTCACGAAGCGGGATACAAGCTTCACGTTGCCGATGATATTGAAGTGACGCATTTCCGCGGTTCCACGGAAGGGCGATTCGAGCATGACGATGCTAACCGGAAGCTCTTTGTCGAACGCTGGTGGCGCGTCTTCAATACGCCTGAACATAAGCTGAGTACAAGGCCGGAGCCGGAGCCGGAATGCCCCGTTGTTATAGTCTCGGACGAACCTGCCGTTGCCGCGGGAAGCTGCCTGCGATGGATTTGGCCCTTGAGCAATCGGGGACTTTGTCAGAACAAGGATTTTGCATGGCTGCAGTCCGGTGCGGAACCTCTCGACAAGTGTGCTGTCCGGACGCTGTCTGCGGCAAGGTCAATTGTTGTTTTCAGGCCTCTTCGTTCCGCAAGTAATGTAAGAATTATCGAAGAGACTGTTGCGCGAACCGGAGCGAAGCTTGTCGTAGATGCCGACGATCTTTTTTTAGGCAGATTTCGTTCCCAATCCATGCGGGGAATGCAGCGTACGGATTTCGAGGAGGGGTATCAGCGTCTCCTGCATATCGCGGATGCAATCACGATTGCCACTCCGTATCTGCGCGAGCGTCTGCGTGAATTCAATTTTGAGGCTGCTGTATTGAAAACGATGCCGTGCCGCCAAATGATGCAGCCGTCGCCGGGACGTCAAACACACGCCGAACGGCGAATAGGATTCTTCGGGACTCCGGCGCATCACGTGGATTTGGGTGGAATAGTTCCCGCGATCGGTCAGATTTTGGATCAATATGATGACGTCTATTTTTACTGGTGGGGTTGCCGGCCGGGACAATTGGTTCATCATCCTCGCGTTCGGCAGGGTGGACCTTTAATCGAAGATTACCTTTCGCATCTTCGCCGACTAACCCGGTTTGGACTGGATGTGGCTCTGACTCCCTTGCTGGAATCGCCTGCATCGCAGGCAAGAAGCCCGATCAAATATTACGAATATGCATTGGCCGGTATTCCTTCGATATATTCGCGTGTCACTCCGTATTCCGATATCGTTGTCCATGGTCAGACAGGGATGCTGGCCGGTGAATCCACGCCGGAGTGGATCGCGATGATGGATGCTCTTTTATCCGATGCGGCACTGCGAATCCGCATCCGGCATCAGGCTCAAGCCGATGTTCTTGCACAAATGACGGACATGAATCTCATTGAAGAAATGGATCCGATAATGGATAGGCTGTTTCCGGATGTTCTTCACAACATGCCGGATAGAACGAAGAGTGTGCCGTGTCCGATGTAGCGCAATGGAAGAACCGCTTTGCGGAATTTACGGTCGTTCCTTCGCGATCTGGTGCTCCGACGGTGGTGCACGTTCCGACCGGAATGCTGATTCACAGCCGCATGAATCCGGTTGCTGAGGCGTACGAAATAGCCGAAGCGAACCGCTTGTCTGATGCGTCGGTTACGGTGCTGCTGGGTGGCGGACTGGGATATTTGGCGGAATCAATTCTTGACGTTCAGGGAGCGGACCATACGGTCATTGTGATCGAGCCGGACGTGGATCTGATCGCGCTTTCGCATTCCGTGCGTTCGCGGTCTGTTTATGCATCGTCCCCGCGCATTATGATGAAACGTGTCTTATCGCCGCAGGAAATGGCGGAGAAATGTTCCGACATTCCCGGCACGGCTAATATGATCATTGCCCCGTACTTTGAGTCATTGGCAAGCAGTAAACAGAATGTATTAAGCGGTTTTCTGCGAATTCTGCGATCGGAACGCGCATCTAAAGTGGTCTACGATCCGCTCGTTTTGCGAAATGCCGAGATGAATAAAACTTGTTTGATCCTGCTTCCATCCGCTCTGGACGTCCGTCAGGATAACGGCAAACCTGTGTTGGTTGTCGGGGCAGGACCAAGTCTGGATTTATGTGTGCAGACAATCCGCGAATTGCGGGATCGCTTCGTTGTGATTGCCGCCAGTGGCGCGGTTCCCCCGCTTCAGGCTCGCGGGGTTGAACCGGATTGGGTCATTGCCCTGGAAGGCCGGGAGATCATTAATCGCGATCTGTCCGCATTGTCTCCTGCGACTCGAATGGTGGCCTTTCCGTCCGTCCATCCCGGCGTGCTTTCAGCGCATATGCAGCATACATTTGCCGGTGTGCGATCCGACGGATCCGGTCTGGAAACTCGCGGCGGAAGCTCGCTCGTTCCCGCTCTCGATTTTGCGCTTCATATCGCTTCGACGGACATTGCGCTGATCGGTGCGGATCTGAGCGCGGGCAACGGCATTTATGCGCAGAACGCCAACCGGGATGCTGCGGTCGAACCCATGGTGGATCCGCCGAAATATCTGGCCATGAGAACCGGATTGGAGCGTTTGCTCGGCGGAAGAAATCTCTCTAATCGAAAAGTGTTTCATGTCTTGGATAAAGGTGCAGTTTTAAGCGGCACGGAACGGCTGTTGCCGCAGCATCTGGATCAGATTCTGAATCGGATGGCGGAAAGCGAGGCGCTGAGTGAGCGAGAACCTTCATACTGAAATGTACATTCGGGATTCCGTAAGCGAAAATGCGGTACAGGCGGCGGGTGATCTGCCCACGGAACGCGCGCGCAACGGCCAGCCCACGCTCACATTTAAAGGAGTGCGGCTGCATTCCTCGGTCAACCCTCTGTCTGAGGCCAATGACCTTATGGAGGAATTTCGCGGCGCTCTCGACGGCGTTCTCGACGCGCATGACCGGCAAACGGTCGTGTGTGTTCTGGCCGGTCCCGGATTGGGCTACTTGCTGAATTCTCTTTTCCGATATGCGGCGGAATGCGGATCCGATGCGCGATTGCAAATTGTCTGCTGTGAGACGGAACCGGAAATCGCCCGCAAGGCGCTGCAGCTGCAATGCTGGGGAGAGTGCAGTCTGCCGGTGAGGTGGGTGGTGGGACGGCAAAACGCAGAGGCATTGAAACTCGCGGTGGGAGACGCGCCGCACATCGTGTTCACGGGCACGGCGGCCTATCGGCAAAATCGCGAGGATTACGAAAGTATTCTCGGAAGAATTACCGGGATCGGGGCGGCCGAGCGGCCGCTGCGTATTCTTGTTCCGACGCCGCTCTATGGCGGATCATTTCCGATGGCGAAACATTGTGCGGATGCGTTCCGCGAGCTTGGCCATCAGGTGGAGGAAATGGATCTCTCGCCGTACTATCCCCTTTTTCGATACACGGAGGAGACGACTTCGGATGTGCGGCACACGCGCGTGTTGCAGAATCTGCTCACCACGTTTCTCGCGGAAATGATCGCCGCGCGCGCCTTGGATTGGCGGGCGGATCTGGTTTGGGCAGTGGCTCAGACTCCTCTGACGCCCGCGGCCTTGCAGGAAATGCGGCATGAAGGCATCCATTCGGCCTTGTGGTTCGTTGAAGACTATCGTTTATTTAATTATTGGCGGGAATTGGCCCCGCATTATGATGCGGTGTTCACGATTCAGCGCGGAGAATTCCATGACGCGTTGAAGGCGATCGGCGTAAAAAATGTCCGCTATATGCCGTGTGCGGCGAATCCGAAAGTTCATAAACCCTTGGCGCTCACTCCGGAAGAAACAAAACGATTCGGCAGTGACGTGTCGTTTGTGGGAGCCGGTTATCTGAACCGCCAACAGCTTTTCGCGCAGCTTCCGTTTCCCGACTTCAAGATCTGGGGAAATGATTGGCCGGAGAGTTCGCCGGTCGCGTCGCGCCTTCAGGAAAATGGCCGTCGCGTCACCACGGAGGAAACCGCGCAAATCTACGGTGCCTCGAAAATCAATCTCAATCTGCACAGTTCGAGTTTTCACAACGGAATCAATCCGGACGGTGATTTCGTTAATCCGCGAACCTTCGAAATTGCGGCGTGCGGCGCATTTCAATTGGTGGATGACCGCGCCGAACTGTGTGAACTGTTCGAGCCGGGTCGCGAATTAACGGTCTTCCATAATGAAAACGAGATTCCGGATCTGGCGAAGTACTATCTGGAGCATGAAGACGAACGTAAGGAAACGGCGGAACTCGCCCGAAAGCGCGTTCTCGAGCAGCACACGTATCTCCATCGGATGCGGGACGCCGTCACCTTTTGCGAACTGCGATTCCGCCGCCTTGCCGAAAGAAAACGCGGACCTAATTATGTGTCTTCCCTGAAGCGCGCCGCCGGTGACGATGCCGAACTGGTGGAATTTCTTTCGGCTTTTCCGGAGGATGAAGAGATTACGTTGGATCAGATCGTGTCCCGTATCAAATTAGGAAATGGTCGCCTCACGCGGCCCGAAGGTTTGTTCTTGTTGATGAAAGAGTTTCGCGATTGGGGTCGTGAAAAGGGCGTGATCCAATGATGCCGCTGCATATCGTCGTCGTCAACTTTACGCGCATGGGCGATCTCGTGCAGAGCGGGCCCCTGCTGCGTTCTCTGAAGAGGGATCGCGAGTGTCGTCTCACGCTGATCGTCTATAAATTGTTCCGCGACGTAGCGGAACGCCTCCCGATGGTGGATTCGGTCATCGGTTTCGACGTGGACCGCCTTGTCCCGCGTCTGGATCATAACCGGGGTGATCTGACGGCGGCGTATGACCAATTAACGGAGTTCTTGAGGGATGCTCGACTGACGCAAATAGACGAATTGCATAATCTGTCTCACACGCCGCAATCCGCGACTTTGTGCGCACTGATGAATCCGCGGCGCCTTTACGGGATGGGGCGTTTGCCGGATGGACAGTTAACGGTTAACGGTGAGTGGTTCAACTATCTGCTCAGCATCATGCAGGATCGGACATTCAATCCGTTCAATCTGGTCGAAATCTATGCGCGTTTCAATCCGCATGGCGGGCCTTTCGGTCCGTTGGAATTAACGGTAACGGAAAAGGATCATCGTCGGGCGGAGGAATTGCTTCGCGCGGCTGGTGTGGATTCGCGTTGTCCCTTCGTGGTTCTCCAGCCGGGAGCAAGTTGCGCTTCCCGCATGTGGCCGAAGGAACGGTTTGCCGAATTGGCGGCGCGACTTGCTCAGCGGGGAGTTCGCTCCGTGGTCGTCGGGTCGGTTGCGGAGAAGCATCTTGCTGAAAATATTGCGACGCTGTCCAACGGATCAGCCGTTTCTCTGGCCGGACAAACCGATGTCGGTGATTTAGCGGCGATTCTGAAAACCGCTCTCAAGTTGATAAGCAACGATACGGGAACGATTCACATTACCGCCGCCGTCGGAACGCCCGCTATAGGCATCTACCTCGGACCCGCGGCCGCCAAAGACACGGCGCCGTTCGGTGACGGCCATATAATAATCGAACCGGATTTAAAATGCGCGCCTTGCCCCTATAAAAGCGAATGTCAAACCTTTATTTGCCATCATACGGTTAGCGTAGATCATGTTTTTGAATTAGCCGTTGCGGATAGGCACGAACAAAAAATAGTTGCCGCCCGCTGTCGTGGTGTTCGTGTGCTGCGAACAAAGGTATCTGCAAGCGGTCGGCTGGATCTTGAATTACTGAACGCTCCGGCCACGGGTCCTAACAACTTGCACTTATCTTTCTTCTCCCGGTTCTGGGATACGCTGCTGAATGAAGGCGGTACGCTGGGGGATAGCATCGGCGGCTTTCGCCATGATATTCCGGCCGAGTGGAACAATGCGGTTTCGAGACTTTCGGCGGTCTTCAGCCGCGCCGTCGAATCCATGAGTAGGTTCAGCAACGATGTGGCGAACGGAGCTTCGGAAGCCCGCATCTCCAATTCCCTGCGAAAACAGGTTGAATGGCAGAATGATCTGCATAGTTTTATCAATGAGTATCCGGGCTTATCGTCCTTTCCGCGTTATCTGTTGGTTCGTCTGTCAACCGCTCGCACGTCGGATGTAGCGGTTTACATGGCCGACTTAAGGGATACGTTGAATTATTTTCATCACGGGTTGTCGCTGCTGACGTGTTCGGAGGATTTTCAGAAAGCAGGAATACCGGCCGATGCCGCCATCGCCTAAAATATTGGTGATCAGCATCACTCGCATGGGTGACATCATTCAGTCCATTCCGTTTTTCCGCAGATTGCGGCGGCGGAATCCGGGCGCGGAAATCCATGTGCTGGTCGAGAGGTGTTTTGCCGACGTGGCCGCGTTTCTCCCGGAGGTGGACCGACTGCATACGATCCAGCTCGAAGATCTGCTGCCCGATCTTGCGTCCGGACGTAATGGGGATCTTTCGGGCGCCACAGCCTTCTATCGCGATTTTATCGGTCAGTTCCGCGCGGCAAACTATTCGGAAGTTTGGAATCTTACTCACACACGTCCGTCCACCATATTAAACTATCTGTTGGCGGCTGAAAATGGCCGGGGAGTGACCCTCGATTCTCTCGGCTTGCAGCGTGTGAATTCGCCGTGGCTGATCTACTTTTTTGCGACCAATCTTGCCCGGCCCTGGTGCCAGTTCAATCTCGTGGACATCTATGCGAATTGTATAGATCAGGTGGAGTGGCTTTCGGGGAGATCGCTGAGCATCCCTGATCAAAACAAGAATACGGATATTTCACATCTTCGACTCAGTCCCTCGGCGCGTTGGCGGATTGCGGTTCACCCCGGAGCGTCTCAGAGCAGCAAGCAATGGCCGGTCGAACAGTATCGCGCGGTTGTGCAGCAGCTGTCCCGCAGGCATAACGTCGAAATTGTCGTGGTAGGCGGTAAACGCGACCGGAATTTGGGCAACGTCTTTGCCGGTATGCCGCGAGTTGTGAACGCCATTGGTGAAACGACCGTTCCGCAGCTAACCGCTTTGCTTTCTCAAACTCATTTGCTGCTGAGCAACGACTCCGGCCCCATGCATATCGCCGCCGCGGTCGGCACTCGCGTGTTAGATATCACCGTGGGCAGTGCGCTCGGACATGAGACCGCTCCCTATGGTGAAGGGCACGTGGTTCTCGAACCGGATATAGATTGTTTTCCGTGTTCTCCGTTTGCCTCTTGCTCGACCGGATTGTGCAGCGCGAAGATTCAGCCGGACACCGTGGCTGTCTTAGTCGGCTGGATGTTGGGTTGGCAGCCGGCTCCGCTGGAAAGCGAATTGCGCGGATCGCGCGTTTACCAAACCGGATTCTCCGGAACGGACGGCATGCTGGATCTCGCGCAGATCTTCCATTCGGCGCCCTGCGGTCGCGATGAACTGCATAAATTTATCCGTCCGGTTTGGTTGTCGGTGTTGGAGAATCAGCCGTCGCGAAGCCTGACTTCGGATGTCCGTATTCCACGGGAGGTAAGCCGCCGGGCTGCCGCGGCGCTGACGTTGGCCAGACAGGCGAAAGGCTTTGCCGCCCAATTGGCTCGCGCCGCTCACAATCCTTCCGAATTTCTGCCGACGATCAAGAATTTGGGTGAACTTCTTAGCTTGGCGGAAGCGGATCTTTCTTCGTCGCTTCGCCATCATGGTCTGCTGCGAAGCTTTGACGTCTATTCGGGCATTGCGCGCGCAAGTCTAGCCGCGGATGATTTGGTCCGGCAGGCGGAAGAAACGGCGGACATTTACGACCGAATGATTCAACTGCTTCGTCCGCTGGCCGAAGTCGTGTCTCCCGGAATTTCACAAACAAAATATATCCCAAGCCTCGTTGAGGAATCTTATGAAAATCTCACTGAATGGGCATGAGCTGTCCCGAACTGCGGAAGGTGATCAGACGGTCGAACAAGTTCTGATGGAAGTACGCAGCGAGATTCAAGCCGCCGGCCGTGTGGTGACACGAGTGGCGGTGGACGGAGAGCCTCTGTCCGCGGGTTGGCAGCGCCGGCGGCATTTGGGAAAACCGGTCTCGCAGATTCAGCAAATGGATCTGGTCATTGAAGAACCGGCCCGCCTCCAACACCAAACATTGCGCGATGCCGCGGAATTGGCTGACCGCCTCGTCGGACAGGCCAAACCGTTGGGCAGAAAGTTTCGCGTAGGCGATGAAGTCACGGCCAACAACGAACTGTCGGCTCTGCTTGATGACCTGAAGCTAATTGTATCGGGTCTGGATCTCACCACTCGGAAAAGCAATGAAAATTCGTTATCTCCGGTAAGAAATAGACTTATGGATACGGCGACTCGGCTTCTGCCTACGCTGGATCGGATCTATAAAGCTCAAGCCCAGGGCGACTATATCGCCATCGCCGATGAGCTGGAGTATGACCTCCGCGACCAAATGGTCGAATGGAAAGATCTTCTGTCTGAAGTTCAACGTTCCTTGGAGCCGTTGCCGCAGGATTAATGGCAAGTTACGGACGGCGACAAGAATAAGTCCCGTCCTGCTTGAGAAAAAATTAAAGTTTCACGTGCCGGTTTCCGATACTATGAGTGGATGAAACAACAACCGTATACCGGATAGAACGTGAAATATAAGGAGCAGGCTGCTATGCCAAAGGGACGTGGACTCAAAGCGCCAAAACACTTCTCCATCGGACAGGTCCATGCGATCACCGGCATTCCCAAACCGACCATTCGATATTGGGAAAAAGAGTTTAAAGATTTTCTGGAGCCGTTGCGCACGACGGGCAATCAGCGGCGTTACGACGAAGGAAGCATCGCGGATCTGGAGAAAGTGAACTATCTGGTCAAAGTGCAAGGCTATACGATTGAGGGCGCCCGGCGCAAGCTCGAACTGTTGCGCAAAATCGAAAAAAGCGAAGTTCCGCCCTCCGATCCTATCGCCGAACTGGCCAGAGCAATGTCCGAATACCTGCTGAAGAAGCTGGTTAAAGAGTAGAAGAATTTCAGAAGACAATATCAGGAGATTTCCAACCCATGAGTACAAGGATCAATCACAACCTGCTGTCGCTGGGCGCCCAACGGGCACTTTGGACGACCCAGACCGACCTCGACAAAGCAGTTCAAAGATTGTCCAGCGGCCTGCGTATTAACTATGCGTGGGACGATCCGACCGGCCTCGGAATTTCCGAAAGGCTGCGGGCCGCAATCGCCGGCATGGCCGAGGCTGAAAAGAACGCCAACTATGACGTCAACATGATGCAGACTGCGGAAGGCGCTCTGGCTGTAATTGATGAAAAACTGATCCGCATGCGCGCTATCGCCATTCAGGCGTCCAACGGAGTGTTGACGACCCTCGATCGGCAGGTCGCGAATGTGGAGTTCCAGCAGCTCAAGAGCGAAATGGACCGCATCGCTCGTACGGCCAACTACAACGGCTTCTTCCTGCTCGACGGCAGCCGCTCGGCGCCTGCCATCAGCACCGATACCACGCTGGCTTTGGGCTTCAATGGTGTGTCCACCGCGGGCAACGCGAACTCCGTTAAGTTCCACATCGGCGAAAGCAACACGGTAGGTCAGGATTACTACTACATTAATATCGCCGGCATGACCGCTTCACAATTGGGAATCGTCGGTCTCGATGTGTCCAACACCGCTACCGCGCAGGAAGCCGTTGAGACCATTATTGCCGCCATCAATTCCAAGGACGTCACTCGTACCTTCCTCGGATCTATGGTGGAAAGACTGCAAAACACGATTCTCAATCTGAAGGTGCAGGCCGAATCGGCTACAGCGTCCGAATCCACGATTCGCGATGCCGACTTCGCCGCGGAAATGTCGAACTTCACACGGGCGCAGATCCTGATGCAAACCGGCGTGAGCATGCTCACCACGGCCAACTCGGTGCCGCAGATCGTTGCCCAGTTGGTCGGCTGATGAAAAGTCCGAAACGGGCGGATGACGCCTCTTCGTGCGGGTGCCGCGCATGACCTCGAAACCGACCTTAATGCGAGCCGCTCATCAAACGGCCGACGGTCTGCGCGGCGTTCTTCAGCAGCTGTTTGCACTGTCGCTTGCGCAAGTGGATGCGCTCGAACGCGAAGACTATCGCGAACTCGAAAGACTGATTGCCGCTAAAGCGCCTCTCTTGCAGGCGCTTCCGGCGCTCTTGAAGTCTGCTGAAGAATGCGGGTGGAAACTGTATGACCCGGCCACTTTTCCGGCGGATAAATCCTGTGCGGCTTTACTGACGGAGGCGGCGGATTTCAGCCGCCGCCTGCAGGCTCATGAAAAATTCGTCCTCGGTCAGGTCCTGGCGCGTAAAGCGCAGATGGGTGAACGGCTGAGTGCGTTGGCCTGCAAACGAAATGCGGCGGCCGGATATCGCGAACCGATGAACCAGGGCTCAATGATAGACACGGCGCGTTGAAACTATGTGTGGATTTGCCGGAGAATATTTAACCGATGCGCAGGAGCAGGTGGATGCCGCATCGCTTCGCCGACGGGTGGAGCGTATGCAGCACCGCGGCCCCGATGCGCTCGGTTTCTGGCTCGATCACCACGTCGGTTTCGCTCACGCGCGCCTGTCTCTCTTGGATTTCGCCAGCGGCGACCAGCCCATGCGCAGCCCGCGCGGCACCGTGCTCTCTTATAATGGAGAGATTTATAACGGAAATGAACTGCGCGCCGAACTTTCCGTACGTGGTTGGACGTTCCGCACGCGCAGCGATACCGAAGTGCTGCTCGCTGCCTATGAAACATGGGGGACTCGCGCTTGGGAAAGGCTGAACGGGATGTTTGCCTTCGCCCTGTACGATCCGCAATCGGACCGGCTCTATCTGGTGCGCGACAGGCTGGGTATCAAACCGCTCTTTTATCGCACCACGGCGCGCGGCACGGAATTCGGCAGTGAACCGTCCGCCTGGGAACACCTGAGCGATAATGCGACTTCGATAAACCCGTCTCTCGTGCTTCAATATCTTCGCTTCGCTCAGCCCGTGTTGGGGACACAAACGGTATTCACGGATTTGCAGGTCTTGGAACCGGGAACGCAGCTCGTGGTGGATACGCATGGTGCGACGGTGGAACGGTGGTTTTCGCCTTCTGCGAAATTCGCGCCGAATGAAGACGGCGCATCCGTTATCCGCGCTAGACTGCGTCACTTGCTGCATTCCGCCATCGGTCGGCAAATGGTGGCCGATGCGCCGGTGGGGGTGTTTCTTTCCGGAGGAATTGACAGTGCCATTCTGGTCGGTTTGCTGTCCCAAATGCGGGACGATCCTCCCGCCACGTTCACGATTGCGCTGTCCGGCGACGAAGAGGAACTTCGCCCGGCCGCGGCCGTCGCGGCGCGATGGAATTGCAATCATCATGAAGCGATTGTCTCACCCGCCGAGTTCTTCTCTGCGATGCGGGATCTGATCGGAAAACGGCATTTGCCCGCCGCGTATCCGAATGAAGTGTTGATTTATCTGCTGGCGCAGCGCGCATCATCGGAAGTAAAAGCCGTGCTGACGGGGGAAGGCGCCGATGAACTGTTCGGCGGATACACGCGCATCCTGTCCACGCTCGATATTTATATGAAGGCGCAGGATGCAGCGAAAAAAGGCGATCCGATGATGCTGGATCTGCTGCGAATGGAATATCCGCAGCTCGATTCCGGTTCCGATTCACGTTTCTTCGCGGGCATCTATTCATGGTTTCAATATTCTGAATTGGATGGTCTTTTAAAGGATAAATGGCGTGAAGCTCTTCGGCAATTGGACCATTCGGATCCGTTCGCGGATATGCTGAAGGAATTTCATGCGATTTCGCCCGGCAATCGGTTTCATTGGCTTCTCGAGTATGCGCACTTGCCCAATCTTCTCGCCAGACTCGATGGCGCAACAATGGGAGCATCTCTCGAAGGCCGTGTTCCGTATACCGATACGAATCTTGTGGACTATGTTACGAGTCTGCAGCCCGAGTGGAAATATGCGCCGCATTGCCCCGATAAGCCTCTTCTGAGAGGCATGTTCGATGATTTTCTTCCACGAGAGGTTGCCGAGAGACCCAAACGTGCGTTTAATGCCTCTCTGGATAAGCTGTTCCAAAGCTCCGAGGGGTGTGTGGAGATTGGAAAAGTGTGTTCAACGGATGCGATGTCGGAGATCTTCAACCTGAGCGCGCTCCGTGCGTGGATGAATGGCAACCGTTCCGCAGGCTTCGGCCAAAAGTGCTGGTTGTTGCTCAGTCTGAACATGTGGCTGAATCGCAACATCCTGTAGTTCTTTGGAATAACGACCCTCTTCCGGATGGTTTTTCTCAAGTCCCGTTTGGACTCGCCGATAACTCTGACAGAGTTGGGTGCGAGACCAACGAGTTGGCGTTCATAACCATCATATACGCTTTCGGAGGAGGAATCGAATGAGTACGCGAATCAACCACAACTTGCTCTCTCTGGGCGCCCAGCGTTCAATCTGGATGACCCAGAACGACCTCGACAAGGCAGTTCAGAGACTGTCCAGCGGTCTGCGGATCAACTACGCGTGGGACGACCCGACAGGCCTCGGTATTTCAGAGCGCATGCGCGCGAACATCGTCGGTATGCAGGAAGCGGAAAAGAATGCAACCTACGATGTCAACATGCTGCAGACGGCGGAAGGCGCCCTCGCGGTAATTGATGAGAAGCTGATCAGAATGCGCGCCATCGCGGTGCAAGCCTCGAACGGTATTCTGACCACTCTCGACCGTCAAGTCGCGAACGTCGAATTCCAGCAATTGAAGTCGGAAATTGATCGTATCGCCAAGACGACCAACTACAACGGATTCTATCTGTTGGATGGAAGTCGCGCGGCATCCACGATCAGCACCGACACGACGATGGCCCTCGGTTTCAACGGCGTTTCCACCGCCGCCAATACGAATGCCATTAAGTTCCACATCGGTGAGAACAACAACGTCGGTCAGGACTATTATTACATCAATCTCGGCGGCATGACCTCTTCGGCGCTCGGTCTGGACGGCCTGGCTCTGTCGAGCACGACGAATTCGCAATCCGCCGTGGAAGCCTTGATTGATGCCATCAACAGCAAAGACACGCAGCGTACCTTCATCGGTTCTATGGTGGAGCGTCTGCAGAACACCATTCTGAACCTGAAGATTTCGCACGAGACCACCGTAACGTCCGAATCGGCGATTCGCGATGCCGACTTCGCGCAGGAAATGTCCAACTTTACCCGCGCGCAGATTCTAATGCAGTCCGGTGTCTCGATGCTGAGCACGGCAAACTCGCTGCCGAATATTATCGCGCAGCTCGTCGGATAAGGGCTTGACACTCTCGGAATAACCGGGCGGGTCCGGGCCTTCTGCCGAGCGTCGCAAAAGTGCTGAAGCCCATTTCGTCCGGTCTATCCAACGGGAGTGATCATGGCGTCGAGTTCGACATCCACGGTGTCCGGTGTGGTTTCGGGAATTGATTGGGATACCACCATCAAACAGCTTATGGTGATCGAGAGCCGCCAACAGGCGTTGCTCGCGGAACGTAAGTCTGGAAACGAAACCAAACTAAATCTGTGGGCGCAGATCCAGAGTAAAATACTCTCTCTCCAAAGTGCCATGGAGGGTATGGATCAGCAATCCGAGTTCGCGGTAAAATCGGCGTCCTCCTCCGATTCATCGCTGGTAGCGGTCACGGCAAGTGCCGCTGCAGCCGAGGGGGCACATACGGTAGAAGTGCTGCAGTTGGCTAAAGCCCACAGAGTCGCGGCACAGGGATGGGCCGACAAGAATGCAACCGGCGTCGGCGATAGCGGTGGTGACTTCGTCATTCAAATTGACGATGAGACCATCACTATTGCCGACGCCGATCTCTCTTCCGCCACCACGTTGGAACAGCTTGCCGCTTTGATCAACAGCTCGCCGGATAACGACGGTCTGGTCACGGCCACGATTCTCAATGACGGATCCTCTAATAATCCCTATCGCATCGTTCTCACCGCGGATAATACGGGTGAGGAGAATGCGATTTCCATAACGTCTAATCCGACCAATCTGAATTTTGCGACGACGGTGATTGATCAGGCGGAGACGAAAACGGGATGGACGGGAACGTCCGCCATTACAACGGCCGGCACGTATTCCGGAACGACCAATAAAGCCTACACGTTCACCGTGGCCGGAAGCGGAGCGCAAACGGTCGGCTCCGCCGACATCACCATCAATTGGGTGGACAGCCTCGGAACATCCGGTTCCCTTGTGATTCCGAACGGCTATAGCGGTACGAACATTGCCGTGGCGGAAGGAGTGGAACTGTCGTTTGCCGCGGGCGATCTCGTGGGCGGTCAGTCGTTCAGCGTGGATGTTCTGAATCCTACGCTCACGGCCGCCCAGAATGCCAGCGTACGTATTGACGGCGTCTACATGAGCAAATCGTCGAACTCGATTACGGATGTTCTGGATGGAGTCACGCTGGACCTCATGTCGGCGAAAGTCGGAACGACCGTGGATATCTCCATCAATAACGATACCGCAGCCGTTCAGACTAAAATCGAGAGCTTTATTGCGGCGTACAATGCCGCGATGACCGACCTCGCCGCGTTCTCGCAATACGACGAGGAAAATAAAGAAGCGGCTCCGCTTCTCGGAGACGGTTTCCTTGCTTCCATCCGGTCTGATCTGGCGAATTCAGCCACGCGTCCGCTCGACGGTCTGCCCGCCGGATTGGATTATAACAGTCTGGCGTCCGTGGGAATCAAGTCTTCAACCAATGGTTTGCTCGTAGTGGACAGCGCGAAACTGAGCGACGCGCTGGAAGATAACTTCGAGGACGTGGTCAGTCTGTTTACGCGTTCTTTCACTGTGGAAGACAGCAAGATTGCCTATGTTTCTTCCAACGAAGATACGCAGGCCGGAGAATACTCTTTAGTCGTGAACTATGACGCGTCTGGCGCCATGACTTCGGCAACCATCAACGGTCAGGCGGCCGTGGTAGACGGACTCCTGATTCGCGGCGCCGAAAATACCGTCGTGGAAGGATTAGTTCTCAGCTTTACCAAGCCCGGCAGCGGTCCGGGAACCGTCAATACGACGTTCCGATTCTCAAACGGAATCGCCGGAGCTTTGGCATCCGAAGCTGTCCGTATCAATGACGATGAAACCGGTTCTATCCACTTCGCGACGGACGGCCTCAACAAATCCAATGAATCGCTCGATCGTCAAATTGAAGCGTGGGACAGACGACTCGAAATGATCGAAGAACGGCTGCGCCAGCAATACACCAAGTTGGAAACCGCGCTCTCGCAAATGCAAAATCAAAGCAGTTACCTTTCCCGAGTATTAGGCTAACCATGAAACTCAATTCCAACCACGTCACGTATCAACAGGCGGACGTCGCCTGCAGCCAGCCGCAGCTTGTGCTCATCCTCTGTGATGCGGCCATCCGTTATGTCCGGGAAGCTGTGGATCATTTAATCGCCGGAAACTGGGCAGATAAAGGTAAGGCCGTAGATGCCGCCTTCGAGTGCATTTCCCAGTTGCGGCTAAGTCTGGATCATCAAAATGGCGGCGAAATTGTTGAAAATATTGATCGTATGTATGATCTCTTGTCCACAAAACTCACTTTAGGTAACGCTTCGCGTGATCCCAACCAGTTCAATCAGGTTATTGACTCTTTGCAAACCCTAAGGGATGCCTGGAGTGAACTTTTTGACCGGCTCCGCATCGAAGGGAAGCTTCAGGAGGCTTCCTTCATGGAAGCAGCTATGGCGCGATGAGTCTGTCCATGGCATACATATTGCTGAAACACGTTACATAACAGGTTAAACCGGGCGAAATTCCCATGAGAATTCAGAACGTCCACGGTACCCTTCGCGGCTTAGATCAGCGCGAACTGAAGAAAACCGAAGACGCTAACAACAGACCAATAAGTCAAGAAAAGAAGTCAGAGGATGGTGACAGTCTTGACGTGTCGCTTTCTTCCCGCATATCGGCACTTTCTGTCACGAACGAGACAGATCGTATCGGCGAGACCTCGGAACTGACTCCGCAAAGAATACAGGAAATTCAGGGCCGCATCGAGTCGGGATTCTACAACACCCCCTCAACTTCCACGGCCATTGCCGATAGACTATTGAACTTCTATTCTAAGTGACCCTCCGCTCTTCGACCGCCGCACACCGTGCGGCGGTCGTTTTTGCCGCCTTGCCCCGCCCCCACGCATACCCATTTTGTCTCTACACTTATGTCAAGTTACGGTCTTGAATACCCGCAATATCTTGGTATGAATATTGCCGATTTAAATCTTGAATGAGGCTGAGGATGACAAACCTGTGCACAGACGGATTTAGGTGGTTTTGTGAGTAGAATCCTGCTGGTAGATGATGACGCGCAGATCAATGAGGTGGTGAAAACCACCCTTGAATTGCTCGGCCACACGGTAACGGCGGTCGAGAATGCCGAAGCCACGGCGGAAGTCTTCGCGGAATTCAAACCGGATGTGACTTTAGTGGACTACGCTCTGCCCGGACGTTCGGGATTGGATTTGCTCCGGGAATTGGGCGAGCGCCGGCCCGAGGCGATTCGTTTTCTGGCTACCGGAATGACGGATTCAACATTGCTGAAAAAGGCGTTGGAAGCCGGTGCCGCGTCCATCTTATGCAAACCTTATCGCATGGCCGATCTGGTCAGTCTGATGGATACGGCTGTGCTGCTCGAAGCCGCTTTGAAAGCGGAAGCCGTGGCCGGGAATCCCGGCGGTGATGCGGACGTCCTCATGCTGACCTGCCCGGCGGGAGAACCGGTTGCCGGCGAAACGTTGGGGCATCTGATCGCTCACGCGCGTCATTTAGGCGCGGCCTGCGATATTGCCGTGCGGTGTCTCCCCGTCGCGGCCTGTGAACTGATGAGAAACGCTTCGGAGTGGGGGAAAAAACCCGGTGGCGAGGGCGAGTATCAGGTGGAATTGAGTGGACGCGATCTTCATTTGGATTTAATCGTGCGTGACTCGGGTCCCGGTTTTCAGTGGCAGAAAACGTTGGCGCGTCTCCGCCATGGCGTTCATAAGGCGCGCGCTTCGGGGCTGGAACTGGTTTCCGCATTGACCGAAGAATTTTGGTATGAGAACGACGGCCGCACCGCCTGTGCGCGGATCAGCAAGCATCGAACGGAATCCGACGAATGAACGGAGAACGCGAATTCTTGTCGTCTGCTTTTAATGCGGCGGATGCGGAAGGCGCTCTCATCGCGGCTCTCGATTCGCAATCGGGAATGCTCGATCTGCTCAATAAATTGCCGGTGATGAGCCGCGTCGTAGCGGCGGACGGCCGTGTCCTTTGGCAATCGCGCTCTTTGGAAACTCTTCTTCAACCGCGGTCCGAACGGGGGTGCTGCGAAAGCCTCGGACTTCGCCACTCGGATGCCGAATGTCCCAGCGTGCAAGCCATCCGCACCGGACGCCGGCAAAAACGCCAGCGCTGGCTGGGACGCTATTACGTGTCTATGGAAAATTTTCCGCTGGCCGGTCTCTTCGGGGAAGACGTGGTCAGCATGGAAGTGTTCCACGATGTGACGACGGAAAAGAAACTGGAAGCCGCGCTGGCGCGCCAGCAGAGTTTGCTCGAGACCATTAATCGGGCGATGATCAAGATTAATCACAATCTGGAATCGGCGCAGCGGGAGCTCGAAGAGAAAAACTGGTCGCTCGAACAAGCCAATCGGCAGCTGCGTTCTTTGGATCAAATGAAAGACGAGTTTATCAGCATCGTCTCGCATGAGTTGAAAGCTCCGCTGACGTCCATTAAAGGTTCCGTCGAGCTGATTCGCACGTGCGAACACGACAAACTCAGCACCACCGGACACGATTTATTGTCGGTTTGTCAAAGAAATATCAATCGGCTGCACCGCTTGGTGCAGGATCTGCTGGATATCGCCCGGATTGAATCCGGCCGTTTGAGTCTTGAATTCTCGACGTTCAATGCGTCAGACGTGGTGGAAGAGTGTTTGCAGTCCGAACGCGCGTTAGCCGATAAAAAAGAAGTTTTTTTGGAAAATGCGATTCCCGAAAATTTGGAAATCACCGCCGACCGCGAGCGTTTTATCCAAGTCATCGTGAATCTTGTGAACAACGCGGTTAAATTTACGGATCACGGCGCCGTGACCGTGGAAGCCTTTGGCGAGCCTGGCTCCGTCACCGTCCATGTTCGGGATACGGGAATCGGCATCGGCGCGGAAGAACAGACGCGCATTTTTGACAAATTTGCTCAGGTCGGCTGCGATCTTAACCGCAATTCCGGCGGCACCGGCTTGGGACTGTCCATCGTTCGCGGCATCATCCGCGAACACGGCGGCGAAATCCACGTGGCCAGTGAACCGGGTCACGGAAGCTGCTTTACGTTAACGTTGCCGCAACCACCAGGGAGACTGCGCGATGGCGAAGCAGGTCCTCTTGATTGAAGACGATCCGGATATTCGCATGCTGGTGGAAATGATTCTTCGCATGAGCGGCATAGACGTCGTCTCCTGTGCGGAAGGGGGCAACGGCCTGAAAGCTCTCGAAACGGCGCGCTTCGATCTCGTTATCTTGGACGTGATGATGCCCGATATGTCGGGCTACGAAGTGTTAAAACAGATTACCGGCCGCTATGGGGATCAAGCGCCGCCCGTCGCTCTGTTTACCGCGCGGCCCGAAGACACGATGGCCAAGGAATTAGCCGGTCAATCGGCTGTCCATGTGCTGCCCAAACCTTTTGAACCGGCCGATTTGGCAAGGACGGTTCAATCTTTAATGCGGAATTGAAAAATGCCGAATCCGAAATTGCATATGGTTGTTGATGAATTAAAAGGTTCATATTTGAAATCGTTGACCGGCAAACTGGCCGCGTTGACCGAAGCGGCGGCGATCCGGAACTACGATTCGATTATCCTTCATGGACACCAGTTGAAGGGATCGGGCAAGTCCTACGGCTTCGCGGAGGTCTCTTCGCTGGGAGCGCAAATTGAGGATGCCGGTCAGTGCCGGCAAGGATTCATCGTGGATGCTCTGATAATCGAATTGGATAAATTAGTGCGTCGCTTGTTGCAGGATTTTTCTATGCCGGAGAACTCGTGACCGAAGACCGTCCACTCCTTCTGGTCGCTAATGACGATCGGGCCATGCTCGATCTGACAACCGCTCAGATCCGAGAGCGCGGTTTTCGCTCCGTTTTGGCGGCCGGCGACGGCGAGGAGACCATCGAGTTGACCCGCTTGCGTCGTCCGGATTTGGTCATCTCCGATGTCTCCATGCCGCGCGTAGACGGATTTCAGATCTGCCGGATTCTCAAATCTCCGCTTTTCCCCGGTAGTGAAAATATCCCGGTGATTCTGACGTCCGCCACGTACCGCGACGTCATTGCGGAACAGGTCGCCAGAAATTCCCGGGCTTTTGCGTATCTCCAACAGCCGCACGAACCGGAAACACTCTTCCGGCTCATTGATCTGGCTCTCGGACAGTCGGAGCCGGAAGTGGGAGATCGGCACCTCCTGCGCTATCTGGGAACGATTCTTATCGTGGATGATGATCCGGATATCGTAGCGCTGCTCGAGCATACGCTGACAGCGGAGGGCTGGTCCGTACTGACGGCGTCCTCGGTGGCGGAAGCGCGCTTGCGCGTCGAAGATTTCCCCGTTCAATTGGTGTTATTGGACTATACGATTCCCGACGGCAATGGCTTGGAACTGCTCTGCTGGATCAAGCGGCAAAGGCCGGAAGCCGTCGTGATTATGGTCACCGCCAATTCGAACGAAGACGTGCTCATTGATTTAATTAAAAACGGTGCGGATGACTATATCCGCAAACCCTTTGATCCCGATGACGTCAGTCTCGCCTGCCGCAACGCGCTGAACAAATATAACTTCCTGCGCATCCATGAACAATTTCAGGAGAAAATCGAAAAGCTGCGTTCGGTAACGGATTATTTGGATCTGGTCATCAATCTCAGTCAGGAAGCGATTTTCTCCTGCGATCTTTTCGGCCGCGTGAAAATCTGGAACAAGGGCGCGGAAAGAATGTACGGCTTCTCCGCCGAAGAGATTATCGGCAATGTCGTGGACGATTATCTCGATCCGCCGGATTTCAAGCGCAAATCGCCGGATGTGATGAAGATTCTCAAGCAGCGCGGCGGATCGCTGATTGAAACCGAAATCATGCGCCGGAAAAAAAGCGGGGAAATCTTCCCGGTGTATGCCACGTACTCCGCGATTGTCAGCACCGAAGGAGAATATATCGGCTTCTCCGTGATCGAACGCGACGTGACTCCCGTTCGCGCGCTGGAAACCGAGCGGATTCGTTCGGCCAGACTGCGGGCGATTACGCAGACGGCTGTCACCGCCAACGATCAGATCAATACGCCGCTGGGAGTGATTCTCGGCTACTCGCAGCTCTTGCAGAAAACGATTCCGGGATTGAGTCCGGAACATGCGGCGGCCCTGGAGATTATTCAGCAGCAGGTGCTGAAGATCAAGGGCATCATGAACAAACTGAAACTCATGAGCGATCCCATCGTGAAGAACTACTCCATCGAAGGAGTCACGATGCTCGATCTGACTCAATCCCGATAACCGAAAAAACACAAACGTTACGCTATACAGGTGTCCTATGGAAACGCTGAAGAAAAAAGTCCTGGTCGTGGATGATGATGAGGTGATCCGGGATCTCCTGATCAATTTCCTCAAGTTCTCGGGCTACGAGGGGATCGGTGCTCCGAACGGTCAGGCCGCTCTCGATATTGTGCTCGTAGACCCGCCCGATCTCATTATCACCGATATTCATATGCCGTTCCTCAACGGTTTCCAGCTGCTGCGGGCCGTCAAACGGATCAACGCGGATCTGCCCGTGGTCTTCATCACCGGGTTTGCCCACTTCCGGCGCTTCTTCGCGGATAAGACGGCCCGGGCGGACGGATTTCTGGAAAAACCCTTCTCGCTGGAAGCGATTGACAGTCTGGTCAAAAAGCTTCTGTAGGTGCGCGATTCGAAGGGGAACGGGCGTTTCCGGCGGCGGCGGTTTCCCGTTCCGCACGCCGGCCCGCCGGGTGCGGATTTGCCCTCCTGACTGCAGGAGGGCAACTTGACTCTCAGAAGGAATATGAATATATTTATTTCCGATGGAAGATCGCGAATTATTAGTCATTGACGACGAAGAGTCTATCCACAAGCTGCTCGGCGATTACTTGCGTGGCCGCGGCTATACGGTGTACTCTGTTTTTGACGGAATGGACGGAGTGGCCTCGCTGCGGGATCATGCGGGCATCGGAGTTGTCTTGACCGACGTCCGGTTGGCCGGGGCGGACGGACTCGACGTCCTGCGCGAAATCAAACAGCATGATCCGCTCGTTCAGGTTGTGATGATGACGGCGGCGAATGATAAAAATGTGGCTGTACAGGCGCTGCGTTTGGGGGCCGACGATTATCTGGAAAAACCGTTCCGTTTGTCCGAACTCGATGAAGTTCTGGAACGCTGCGGCGGCCGGCGCCGTCTTGAGTCGCTGTGGCGGCGACGGCAGTTGTTCATGGAACATCTTCCCATCGGTCTGATCTGGTGCGATAAACACGGAAAAGTGGAAGGCATCACTCCGGCCGCTCGTCTGCTGATTCCCTGCGCTCCGTCCGAGATCGTCGGTAACGTCTTGTGGGATCTTCCCGGCCTGCAGTCCGCGCGCGCCCTGTTCGAACCGGAAAACAACCGTGTTTCGGCGCGCACCGTGGAAGTGGAGGCGTGCGACAATTCGTTCATCCTGCAGCCGGTGGATCTGGATCGAGACGGTGCCCCGGATTCGCGCGTGTTCGTTTTAACCAATGTGACGGAAGAAAAGAATCTTCAGCGCGAACTGGATAAACTGTCGAAGGAACTGGAAGCGCAGGTTCGCGATCGCACGGAAAGTCTGGCCGCCGAACTCGGCTTTACGGAAAGCTTGTTGGATGCCGCCGGCGTGCTGGTTGCGGTGATAGACCATAGCGGCCGGCTCGTGCGGTTGAATAAATTTGCCGAGGAACTCACCCGTTTTTCCCGCAGTGAAGCGGAGCGCGTCTTCTCCGGTTTTATTCAGCATCCCGAGTCTCCGCTGTCGCGGATTTTCGATCCGCATTCCAGCGAAGAACACGGCGGCACCGTGGCCGAACTGCCGACGCGCGACGGCACAAAACGGATTCTTTCGTGGAGCACCCGCCGTCTTGCGTCCCGCGATAATCGCGGCGGTAAACTGATCGTCGGCGTGGACGTCACCGAGCAGAAGCAGCTGGAAGCCAAACTGAAAACGTACAACATTCAGCTGGAGAATATCGTCGAATCCCGCTCGTCGGAACTGCGCGAGAAAAACGCGCAGTTGATCCATACCGCCAGGCTCGCGACGTTGGGAGAAATCGCCGCCGGCATCGCGCACGAGATGAAGCAGCCGCTGAACGTGATCTCCATCACGGCGGATTTAATCAAGCTGCTTCATCGCAATCGCACGCTGACCGATGACCTGCTGCTGTCCAATCTGGAAAAGATTCGCAGCACGGTCAATCGCGTGGCCACCACGATTACGCACTTGCAGGGCTTCATCCACATTGATTCGTCCAACTTCGAAACGATTCGCATCCCCGACGCGATAGACGGAGCGCTCTCGATTCTGGGAGAGCAGATTCGGTTGGACGGCATTGACATCGCGCGCGAAATTCCCGACGGTCTTCCCACCGTTCAGGGAGAACTCACGCAGTTGGAACAGGTGCTGGTCAATCTGCTGCTCAATGCGCGGGATACGATTCTGGAAAAAGCCCGCCTTTCCGAGGATGAAGAGGAGGAATCCGCGGAATTAAAACGGCTCTGCATCCGTGCCGGAACCGGACAAAACGGGAAAGACGTTTGGGTGGAAGTGACGGACACGGGAATGGGTATCAACGACGAACTGAAGCAGCGGATTTTTGAGCCGTTTTTTACGACCAAGCAGGCCGATCGCGGTACCGGACTCGGATTGTCCATCAGCAGCAACATCGTGCAATTGCACGGTGGAACCATCGAACTGGAAAGTGCTCCCGGTCAAGGCAGTACGTTCCGCATCGTGCTGCCTGCCGAGAAGCATTCGTGATATACGTGTAGGCCCCGCGCAAGCGGCGGCCGACGTCGGAAACGTTCATTACCGTCGAGGTGAATCGTGGGAAACGAACTCTCCTGGTTCACGAGCACTGACCGGGCTGTCTTCGAGGTGATTAATAGACTGTTCACGAGCGGATTTTTCAATCTGCTCATGCCGATTGTCTCCAATCTGGTGGTATGGGCGATTCCACTCGGAATCGGGTGGATCGTTTTTTTTATCCGCGGCAAACGCCGCGGACGGTTGATCGCTCTCTGCTGTTTTTTGGTGGTTGCCGCGACCGATCAATTGTCCTCCAGCGTTATTAAGCCGGTTGTACAGCGGAATCGCCCCTGCAATGTCGTTCCCGGAACTCATCTCTATCTGAACGGCAAATGGCTGACCACGGATAAATTCGGACTGACCACGTACAAGGATTCTTTCAGCTTCCCCTCCAGTCATGCCGCCAACGTTGCGGGGCAGGCCATGTACTGGAGTTACTTTTATCCGCAGATCAGTCCGTTTATGATTTTTATTGCCGCGGCCGTGGGCTTTAGCCGGATATACATGGGAGTTCACTGGCCTTCCGATGTCATAGCGGGTTATCTGCTCGGAATTGTGGTGGCCCTGATGATCGCCTTTCCGATTAAAACTTGGATCCTTCCCGACGATTAGCTCGCGCGATATCGTTGTCTGGGGATAAAAATAAAGCCCCGATGCAAGTCGGGGCTTTCGATTTTTCGGATTTCGATCGGATCAGCGGAACATCGCCTTGATGGATCCCCACGTATGCTGGACGGCGGAGAAAGAGAGAGATACTTCGCGCGTATCGCTGTAGCTGAAAGACCCGCTGCGTTCCACGATCTTCAGACGATAGTAGAATAGCCGGTTGTGATCCGCATCCAGAGGGCTGGAATCCGTATATTGATAGCGTGAATAGGATCCGCGCGCGGTCACTTGCCCGATTGGAAGGTACGCGATGCCGTCCGTTGACCGTTCTACAACAAAGGTCCGGATATTTTCTTCGGCACCGGTTGTCCACTCAAGCTGGCTGTGGTCCAGAACGGGAAAAACCTCAAACAAGTTGATTTCCGCACCGGCCCAAACCGTAAACGCCGCTCCCAACGCCAACAAAACGAACAAAATTCTAAGTAGCATGGGTCAATCTCTTTTGATCCTCAACGCCTGAATGATATAGAACTCTACTCACTATGTCAAGTCCTTGGAGGAATTTCTGTTGAATATCACCTTTCATGGCGCCGCCGGTGAAGTCACCGGATCACAGCATCTCTTTGAAGTTAATAAACATAAAGTGCTTGTGGAGTGTGGTTTGTTTCAGGGCCGCAGGGAAGAGGCATACAATAAAAATCGGCATCCGGAATATAAAGCTGAAGATTTGCATGCCGTAGTGCTAAGTCATGCCCACTTGGATCACTCGGGCAAGCTTCCCCGGCTTGCCAAGTTGGGCTTTACCGGGCCGGTTTACGCAACTCCGACAACTGTGGAGCTGTGCGCTCCGATGCTCAGGGACTCGGCCCATGTCCAGCAAAAGGATATCGAGTTTGTCAACAAAATCCACCGCCGCAAGCACCAACCGCTTTTTAACGTGCTTTACGGTCTGGAGGAAACTGAACAAATTCTCAAACAATTTTCCAGCCGCCCACTGCATTCGCGCTTCGAAGCGGCTCCCGGAGTTGCTGTAACTTTTCTCGAAGCCGGGCACGTGCTGGGATCCGCGCAAATTCTGCTTGAATTAGAAGAGCGTGGAAAGAAGCGCAAGATCGGATTTACCGGAGACTTAGGCCGCTTTAACCTGCCCTTGCTTAAAGATCCAGAGCAACTTTCGGACCTCGATGCGCTGATTATCGAATCCACTTACGGGAATCGCGAGCACGATCCGGTCAGTGAAAGCGGATCGGAATTGGTCGAAGTCATCCAGTCCGCGTACCAAAAGAGAGGCAAGGTGCTGATTCCTGCCTTTGCATTGGAACGGACACAGGAGCTCTTGTATTTGCTGGCGGGGCTGCGGGCATCGGGCAAGCTGCCTTCGGACATGCCCGTCTATGTAGACAGCCCGCTGGCGATCAAATGCACGGAGATATTTTCCAAGCATGCGGCCGAGTACGATGATGAAACCCGCGCGCTGATCCAGAGCGGCACGAATCCCTTCGATTTTCCCGGTCTGCATTACGTTCATTCGGTTGAGGAATCCATGGCCTTGAACGTGCCCGGTCGGCCGATGATTATCATTGCCGCATCGGGAATGATGGAAGCGGGGCGGATTCTGCACCATCTCAAGAACAATATCGAGGATTCGCGCAACACGATTCTGATCGTTTCGTTTCAGGCCGAGCACACTCTGGGCCGCCGCATTGCCGAGCGCATGCCGGACGTGGCGATTTTCGGAGAACGAATGCCGCTGCGCGCGCGCGTAAAAATCCTGAATACGTTTTCGGGTCACGCCGGACGCAGTGATCTTATAAAATATGCTCAAACCGTCGTGAAGAATTCACCGCGATTGAAAAAAGTTTTCGTGGTACACGGTGAAGAGGACCAGTCTCTGCCGTTCATGAAAGAACTGAAGTCATGGAACTCCTTCGAGTGCCTCTATCCCCGCCGGGGACAAAGCGTGGAACTTTAGCTCTGCTTTTTAGGGCTCGGGTTCAAACACTTACGATGTGACGATGGGTGCAAGCGAGTTTCTGGAAATTTTTAGAAGTTGAGAATATTGGGATTACTGTGTCAACACAGTGTTGATAGTTCAGTCATAGGGAGAGAGTGGCTCGAACCGTCTTAGTCTTACATAGAAATTGGGTTTACGATTTCCGGATTTTTTCGATTTTTGGGGGGCAAAAAGGCGGCCATTTTGGATTTTCAGCAGGAAA
>RPQS01000037.1 GCA_003818605.1 Candidatus Zhuqueibacterota bacterium
AGGCGGTCCCGGCGTGATGGCGACGGACGCTTTAATCGCGGCGAACGGTATTCCTGCCAAACTTTCGGAAGAAACGCTGGCAAAGCTGGATGAAAATCTGCCACCCGCATGGTCACACGGCAATCCGGTGGACGTGCTGGGCGACGCGAGATCGAAGCGGATCGAGAAAGCGGCGCAAATCGTTTTGGAAGATCGCGGAGTAGACGCGCTGCTGACCATTCTCACTCCGCAGGCGATGACGAATCCGACGGCGGCGGCGAAAGCCTTGGGGAAGCTGGCGGCCACGACATCAAAACCGCTGCTGGCCGCTTGGCTGGGCGGACGGAGTATGCGCGAGGCGATGCCGATTCTGACCGATGCGGGCATTGCAGCTTATCACACACCGGAACAGGCGATCCGCGCTTTCATGACGCTGGTGGCCTATTCGCGCAATCTGGAATCGCTGTATGAGACTCCACGGGATATTCCGATTGAGTTTTCGCTGGATCGCACGGAAATCCGGTCACGATTTTTAGATAAACTGACCGCGCAGGGACCAACCCTATCCGAAGATCTCTCCAAATCTCTGCTGGATTCCTATGGAATCCACACGGTAAAACCACATCCGGCGACGACGGCGGACGAAGCCGCGCAAATTGCCGCGCGCATCGGGTATCCAGTCGTGCTGAAAATTCACTCACCGGACATCACGCATAAGAGCGACGTGGGCGGAGTCGCGCTCGATTTGGAAAACGAGAGCATGGTTCGCTCCGCATTCGAGCGCATGCTGTCCCGCGCCCGTCTGGAACGTCCTGACGCGCGATTCAGCGGAGTGACCGTGCAATCCATGATTCAGGCGCGCGACGCCGTGGAGATGATTGCGGGAATCAAGAAGGATCCGGTGTTCGGCACGGTGATGCTGACGGGAATGGGCGGAGTCACCGCTGAATTATTGGGCGACCGTTCTTTGGGATTTCCTCCGCTCAACGAACGATTGGCGCTACGCATGCTGGAGTCCCTGAAGATGTGGCCGCTTTTAAACGGCTATCGCGGACGCAAAGCAGTCAATGTCAACCGGCTGGTGGAAGCGTTAATCCGGTTGTCCTATTTGGCCGCCGATTTTCCGGAGATTGCCGAGTTGGACATCAATCCGCTGCTGGTCACTCCGGACGACGTCATTGCGCTGGACGCGCGCATTATTCTGGACGAGAACGCTATCGGCAAAGAGGCCGAACCGTACTCGCATCTTGCACTGGTACCGTATCCGGAGAAATTCGTCTCGACCGTAAAACTAAAGGACGGCACGGAGATTACGTTCCGCCCGATCCGACCCGAAGACGAACCGCTGTGGATGGATTTGCTGGGGAGCTGTTCGCGCGAATCCATTTATTCGAGATTCCGATACGCGTTCCATTGGCAATCGCATCAGGTGGCGGTTCGCTATTGCTATATTGACTATGACCGGGAGATTGCGATTGTCGCCGAAACGAACATAGACGGGAAGCGCACACTGTGCGGCATAGGCCGTTTGGTGGCCGATCCCGATCATGAATCCGTGGAATATGCCGTGCTGATTGCCGATGCCTGGCAGAAGAAGGAACTGGGCAGCATGCTCACGGACTATTGCTACGAGATTGCGAAGAAGTGGAAGCTGAAACGCTTCGTTGCGCAGACAACGACCGATAACCGCCCGATGATTTCGGTTTTCCAAAAGCGCGGATTCAGTTTAACCGTGGACGACGACTCAACGGTGGACGTGGTGAAGGAGATCGAGTAGAATACGCTAAAAGACTGAAGGACTACTCGACGGGGCAGGCGAAGCCACCGGGTGCCTGCCGCCGCGACCAAACTCCCCCCTTTTTATTTCCCCCACAAAGTGTGGGGAAAAGAGAAAGCACGTGTTTAAAATACTGGAGCGAACATGAGAAGTTTTGTTTTTTTCGTTCTTGCATGCAGTTTATTTATTGCGGGAAGCGCATCGGCTAAGGAGCCGGAAGGCGGATTGACGCCGTCGCAAGTTCAAGCATTGCTGGATGCCGTGAAGATGGATGCGGCAACGCGCACGGCGATCAACGCGGTCACCAATAACGATCCGCGAGATCTGGCATTGAACCGCGAGAAAGCCGCCGTCCGCGACGACATTTTTTCGTTTTCGCTGCCCACGAAAGGAATGACTGATCAGGAAAAGAGCGGCCGCTGCTGGATGTTTGCGGGGCTGAATCTGCTGCGGCACGACGTCATCAAGCGGTACAAGCTGGACGACTTCGAGCTGTCGCAAAGCTATATTGCCTTCTGGGATCACGTGGAAAAATGCAATACGTTTCTGGAGTTCATCATTGACACGCGGCAGCGGGACATTTTAGACCGCGAAGTGGATCACATGCTGGATGAACCGGTATCCGACGGCGGGTACTGGGGCTACGTGGTCAATCTGGTTGAGAAATACGGCGTGGTACCGAAGAAATTCATGCAGGAGACCAAGAGTTCCGCTTCGACGTCGCGGATGGATTACATCTTAAATACGATGCTGCGGCGCGACGCGGCGGTATTACGGGATATGGCGGCCAAAGGCAAAGCCGTAGCCGATCTTCGCAGCGAGAAAATGCGCATGATGGCAGACATCACGCGCGTCTTGGTGATTAATTACGGCGAGCCGCCAACGCGGTTTGAGTGGCGCGTGAAGAGCGACAGCGGAACGGTCAGCGAAGCGAAGATTTATACGCCGCAGGAATTTTACCATCAGGTGGTCGGAATCACGTTGAGCGATTACGTATCACTGGCCAGCTACCCGATTCATCCGTTCGACAAAAATTACTCGATTAATCTGACAAGGTCTATGGCGGATAAGCCGGATATTTCCTTTGTCAACGTAGATGTGAAGCAACTCAAGGCTTTGACGCTGAAGGCTCTGTTGGACAGCAATCGCATATGGTTTGGCTGCGATATGGGCCATGACGTGAACAGCAAGCTGGGCTTGATGATGAAAGGGCTGTACGACTACGAAGCGCTGTTCGGAGTGCCGCTGACAATGACGAAGCAGCAGCGGCTCGATTACCGGCACAGCTCCAGCAATCACTCGATGGTGTTCACCGGAGTGGACATGGCCGACGGCAAGCCCGCGCGCTGGCAGGTTGAAAACAGTTGGGGGAAAGACGCCGGCGATGACGGTTTCTTCACGATGACCGACGAGTGGTTTGACGAGTACGTACTGAACGCCATCCTACCCAAGAAGTATCTTCCGGACCATCTGTTAGCCGTTCTCCAGCAGTCGCCCACGCCGCTTCCGGTATGGGATCCCTCCTGGCAGTCTTTGCGGTGGTGATATTCGACTCTGCATTCCCACGAGGAGATACGATTCATGCCGGATGACTGCATTCCCCGCAAAGTACGCGCGCTGATCAATCCGCGTTCCGGTCCCTATTTTTATCGCCGGGAAGTGTTGAACTATTTACACGCGGAATGGGACAGGGACGGGATTGAATTCGATCATCAGGAAAGCGAAAATCCGTCCGACGGCAAGGCGAAGGCGCTGCAAGCCGCGGCCGACGGCGTGGATACCTTGCTTGTTTGCGGCGGCGACGGGATCGTCAACACGGTCGGCGCGGAATTGATCGGATCGGACATCGCGCTGGGCGTTATTCCCTTAGGCAGCGGGAACGGATTCGCGCGGCACTTCGGCATTCCGATGCATCCGCGTCAGGCGTGCCGCTCTCTAAAAAACGGCGTTCGCAAGCGTATTGACGTGGGCATCGCCTCGGGCCGTCCGTTTTTCGTGACGTGCGGACTGGCGTGGGAAGCGGAGTTAGTCAAAGGCTATGAGCAGATGCTGATTCGCGGCACGTTTTCGTACGTGTTCTCGGGCTTGCTGCGTTTTTTCATGTTCAAGCCGCAGGATCATCATTTGATCGTAGACGGAGAGCACGAGGACATCCGGCGGCCGCTGCTGCTGACGATTGCGAATTTAACTCAGTACGGCGGCGGAGCGCGGATCGCGCCGCGCGCGCGGCACGACGACGGAGTGCTGAAGCTGATTGCCATTCAACATCAAGACGCACTTAAGCAATTGCCGCAGATTTACCGATTGTTCGACGGAACCATTGAATCCATGAGCGGCATTCGCACGTGGGATTTCCGGACGCTGGTCGTGGAACGAGAGCGGGCGGAAGCCATTCAGGTAGACGGCGAACTCCATGAAGTGGAGAAGGATTTTATGGTGGAGGTTCTGCCGCAGTCGCTGGAGGTGATCGTACCGTCATCGGTTCCGCAGCACAGAAGATTCTGGCCATTAGCCACCGGGATCAACCATAAGTGAGCAGCGCCGGATACAGCGCATTCAAGAGAACAGACCCCGCAAGAATTTTGCGGGGTTTTCTTTATCATATTGACTTTACCGGATTGTTGTAATACTATTTGTATGCGGAGCGTACTCTTTCGGCCGCGGCGGCATCTCGCGCCGCAGCTGAAGCAACAAGATACGAAGGAGAGCTTTTATGCTTAAGAGAAACCGGAGCTTGCTGGTCCTTTTAGTCACCCTGATCGGGTTTTGCGGCGGGACACAGGCATTGGCTTTGGAGAACGTCATCCACCTCACGACGGGAGACATCCGGCCGCTTGAGGATCGGAGCGAATTGGTTTTCGCTTCGGAGCAAGCAACTTCAGAAACGAAAGTGCACGGTCTTGCTCAGTTCTATACGAATCCCAACGATACGGAACGAGCGAGACTGCGGAACGCAGGATTGGAACTTTTAGAGCCGATTCCGGAAAACGCCTGGCTGGTCAGCCTAAGCAAACCGCTGTCCGCCGAGCAGTTGAAGACTCTCGGCGTTCGCTGGGGGAAAACGCTATCCGCCGCCGACAAGCTGCATCCGCGCGTGAAGCGCGGCGAATTCGGCGCATGGGCAAAATACAAGGACGGCAAGGTTATCGTCGGCGTTCGTCTTTTCGCGGACATACCGGCAGCGACTGGAAACGATCTGGCCGCCGCAGCCGGAGCGGAAACCGGAGACTATATCGAATCGGTCAACACGTGGATCATGGCGATTGATCCGGCGATGATCGAATTCATCGCGGGATACGAAGCCGTCGAGTGGATAGACATCATACCGCCGCCGCTGACTCCGATCAATAACGTGGGCAGACAAGTGGTCGGCGCAAACACGGTCCAAGCGGCTCCGTACGGACTTGACGGCAGCGGAATCACGGTTTGCGTCTATGACGGCGGCATGGTGGACAACACTCACAGCGATTTCAGCGGCCGCGTGACTTTAGGCGAAGCCGGAGACGCGGCGGATCATCCGACGCACGTAGCCGGTTCGGTGGGAGGCGACGGAACGCTCTCGGGGGGACAATATCGCGGCATGGCACCCGGCTGCGCTATCGTGTCGTACCAGTATGAGGCTTGCGATCCGTACTGCCTCTACAATAGCCCGCAGGACATCGCCGCCAACTATCAACAAGCGCGCAACGTGCATGGAGCAGATCTGACCACGAATTCCATCGGATCCAATACCGCGGCGAACGAGTACGACTGCGCTTGGGAAGGCGATTACGAATTAGTATCGCAGCTTTTGGACAATATCGTTCGCGGCAGTTTGGGGAGTCCATATACGGTCGTGTTCGCCGCCGGAAATGAGCGCGGGTACGAAACCTGCGGTACAACCTATTCCACGCTGGGCGTGCCGGGAGCCGCGAAAAACATCATCACGGTGGGCGCAACGGAAGACAACGACGCCATGACGGACTTTTCATCATGGGGGCCAACGGACGACGGACGGATTAAACCGGAAGTCTGCGCGCCGGGATCCGGAATTTATAGCACGATCCCGGGCAATTATTACGGCGGGATGAGCGGGACATCCATGGCCACTCCCATCACGAGCGGCTGCATCGCTCTCATGCTGGAGCAATTTTCACTCTCGTATCCCGCGCTGACTCCGCTTCCTTCCACCATCAAAGCCCTTTTAATCAACACGGCTGTAGATTTGGGAAACACGGGGCCGGACTATGTCTTCGGCTTCGGGCGAATCAACGTTCAGGCCACTGTGGATGGGATAATCGCGGGGCACTTTTTAGAGGACGAGTTGAGTTCAGGCGAGACTAACAACCATACCGTGACGGTTGCATCCGGCACTTCAACTCTGCGCATTTCCCTGTCCTGGATGGATCCGTCGGCCACACCCTTAGCGGATCCGGCGCTGGTGAACGATCTCGATCTTACCGTGGTTTCGCCGGGCAGCACAACCTACTTCCCCTTCATATTAAATCCGGCTAATCCTTCCGCCGCCGCCACCACGGGAATAGATCACCGGAACAACTCAGAACAGATTGTGATCGCGAATCCCGCGGCAGGCGAATGGACGATTCACGTTTCGTCCACGAGTATTCCCTCCGGCCCGCAGAGTTATTCTGTCGCCGCGAGCCAGTCCATACTGCCCGGTTACGGATGGGTGACGGGCACGGTCACCGATGTGTCTACGATGCTGCCGATCAACGGCGTAATCGTGAGAAATCCCGCCGGATCACAGAGTATGACCACGGCATCCGATGGAAAGTATCAGCTCTATCTGCCTTCGACACTGCTGACACTGGAGTATTCAGCTTTCGGGTATCAGACATCCAGCGAAAATGTATCAGCGCCGGATCACGGCATTCTGGTGCGCGATAAAAGTCTCACAACGCAGCCGACGGCATCGCTTTTCGGTTATGTATACGATCAGAGCGGCACGGTGGTATCCGGAGCGGAAATCACGGCGATGGGTACGCCTCTACCATCGGTGTCCAGCGGGATAGACGGTTTTTATTCGCTCAACCTGCCGGTCGGAGCAACATATTCCGTTAAGGCCGCTTCGACCGGCTACGGAGCCGAGCAGAAGTTCGTATACTTCTCCGGGTCGGCACACGTTGATTTTCATTTATACACACTTGTGGCCTGCTACGACTTTGAAAGCGGAGACCAAGGCTGGGCACGAGCTACGGGCGACAACGCGACGTCCGGATTGTGGGGACGATTGAATCCGACAGCCACGTACAACGGCTCCTCCATCTGTCAACCCGAAGACGATCATACCTCCGGAACCGGAGTGTATTGTTTTGTCACTGACGGACGAGCGGGAAGCTCCATCGGGAGTTACGATGTAGACGGCGGGAAAACCACTCTCTTGTCCCCGACGTGGAATCTATCGGGATACAGCCGAGCCATGCTGGATCTGTGGTCATGGTATTCCAACGACGAAGGAGACACCCCCGGTCAGGATACGTTCGTGGTAGACGTCAGTTCCGATGGAGGAACCAGTTGGATTCGACTGTTCAACACGCTGTCGAGTTGGGAATACTGGCAGAATATGGTCATTCCGTTGGAAGATTATATTCCGCTGACGGCAAGTGTACGCGTGCGCATCATCGCGCAAGACCAAACTCCCGGTTCGATTGTGGAGGCTGCCGTAGACGATATCTGCGTCTCTGGAGCTTTACTGTATGCACCACAGCCCGTCAGCAATTTGACCATCTCCGCAAACGGAAACGATATTCGTCTGCAATGGCTGCCGTCCGCCGACGCCGTACGGTACCGGATTGAACGAGCCGATAGTTTTTCAGGTTCGTATCTACCGATGGACAGCGTGAACGCGGGCACGACGAGTTACGTAGCCGTGGATGCCCTCAATGCAGATCAGGCCTTTTATCATGTTCTGGCGATCAATTGACCACGGGCTTTAGATTCCGGCCGTGTTGCGCGATCCTTCCGAAAACATCAGGACAAGCCATAACCCGGCCAGCGCTGAACCGATAAAAATCGCCGTCAAGGAATAAGAGTGGAAAGGGCCGGTGACTGTTCACCGGCCCTTTCTATGTCCCGCTCGCTATAGCGATCATTATTTGCGTTTTATTCCCGGAGTCACGGCATCCGGCACGGCTTTCTTACCGTGGGTATTGACCGGCGTTGTGTTCCGGATCAGCGGAGGATTCAGAAGGGGCGGCGAGAAATTCGCATTTGCCCGAACTTCATAGAATACGGGATAACCAGTGCTCCCTGACCCTGTTGTATCCGTGAATAATGTATCCAGCGGTCCCATTTCAGCCAATAGCTCCGGTTGATCCATTGTTCCAACCGAGCGGAAGACCATGTACGAGCTCACTTCAACCGGCTGACCGGAAATGTCTTCCCGCACACGCTTCCAACACAGACGAACGGAATCCGCCTCTGCAATAATGGTCAATTCGGATACCGGCTTGGGTATGGGCAGAGCACCAA
Source organism: Candidatus Zhuqueibacterota bacterium (assembly GCA_003818605.1). Classification (GTDB taxonomy): domain Bacteria; phylum Electryoneota; class RPQS01; order RPQS01; family RPQS01; genus RPQS01. The sequence goes on from RPQS01000037.1 coordinate 8,228, forward strand.
TAAAAACGTAATCTTCATAGCGGGAGAAAGCGATGGGCTGACTATCCTGAGTCACACTGGCTGCCAGCGGAGCCCAAATCCATGTATTGTTCTGAACGGCGCCTTTAATAGCCAGTACCGTCCCGTCGTAATCCCATTCCAGATTCGAGTCCACCGGAGCCGAATATACGAGGCGGCGTTCAGGTCCCCAGCGCAGGAAGCCGGCCTGCTTAATGGTAACTCCGGTAATCGTATTCGTCGTGCTATCCCATAAGACGACGGCCACGTTTGCATCGGTTTGCAGCGAATCCACGGTCACCGTATCCAGCGGAGCGTAGCGTATCAACGCGACGGTCTTCAAACCGGATAGGGCATGAATTCGCGTCGCTGTATATTGCGTGTTAGACGCCAACAAGTCCGCCCGCCCTTCCGATCCGACGGCCGCAGGTTGAAAAATCGTGACAAAACGAACCGTCGTATCAGCAATCGCATTGGTAATGCGCGCACCCCATCCGCCCCAACTCGTATAATAATAGTAATCGAAATTCTTGGAGATATTCCACGGATCCGGTTGAAGAACATGCACGGTCATGCGCGCCGAACCATCCGAGATTAAAACACGCGATGTATTCCACGTAAACGCATCCAATTCATTTCTTAAAAAGAAGGTAAACGTGGACGGAGCCGCCGCCTCCAGTCTGTCTACAATCATAAATGTGCTGGGACGCACATACAGGAGATGCCGTTGAAACATTTGCATTCCCGCATCGGCAGGATAAACGGAACTGGCGTCACCAATCACATAATCCATGCGATCCGTTGCAAAAGTGTCGGCTAAGTGGGGATTGAAGGAAAACTTGTCCGCGGGGAGCGGCCATGTTCCTTTAGTGCCATTGCCGATCTGTCCGCGATTATTAATTAAGATTGTTGTGGATTTATACGTATGTTGATAGGGACTTTGCACGCCGGGACCTTCGATGATATACCGGCCATTATAATAAATGGTAAACGCATTTTGATCCGGATGAAAATGCGAAAAGGAAAAATCACCTAAGGCACCACCCGGCGTCCAATAGTGCGTGTACGCATGACGGCCGCAAGGTAAACCGCATTTCAGGGAGAAGAAAGTTGCGGAAGACGTCCAGTCGCTACGCGCGAAATACGAATCCTGATCCGGCACTACAAAGGATTTGCGAGTTGGAGGAATTTCGGGAACTGTCGGATCATAGAAGAAAAAGAAGAACGGTCCATCAACGGAGTATCCGACGGCACTAATAACCCTCTTCATTAACCACTGAACATTCGCATCCCGGTACTCGTTAGCCAGGAGAGCTAACTGGTCTTCGGGGCCGTACCATTCGCCGGACTGGAATTCATTCACCGCTACCATGCGGTCCCAATCCGGGAGCGAGCCGTACAAGCGATAATTGGCGAGGCTTTGAGTGAAGGGAACGTCGAAATAGTCCAGCCCGCATTGCTCGCGCAACAGATAGATATGCGGCAGATAACGCCACGTAATAAGCCCCCAGTAGTTCATCGCTTCGTACCACGATCCGTCGGCTACGGGGCCGTAGAGTGTCATACGATAGTTCAGATTCTGTATCGCGCGCTGCAGCCAAAGGGGGGCATCGGGTTCTTCTTCCACTACAGCCAAAGCGGCGGATCCCAAGTTGTCCGGACTGGACCAACCGTGGTTATGCATGTAGGCGGACATCCACCACATGTACTGAGGCCAGGCGGCATCCAACCGTTCGAGTTGAATGCGCAGCTTGGTTTGAATGGTATCGCGTTCTGCGGGCGAAAAATCGTGGTAGAGCCAATCATAGGCTAAGGCAAGACCGAAGCAGGCTCCTGCCGCATAGAAATCCTGATCATAGTTGCCTTTTTCCCAATTCGGATAGCGGCAAAGAGCGAGGGCAATGCGCTTCGTAAAAGTTAGATACTGCGGCGATTGATCGAGAACATAAAGCAAAGCCCCGTTGGAAATCATCGCGGCGAGAGACAGATAGGGAGCATTTTGCCAGTTAGCGGGTTGGGGAGGTGAATAGCTTATATTGGCGTTGATGTAAGCGCGCAGGGCATTCACGAAATCCAAATGTGTGGTCGTTGCGCGCAAGCGCATATCAGGAACATCGGCCGCGGTGAAAAAAAGTTTGGGGTGATCCGCTGCGATCAGCGTGTTCACCGTTAGATCCAGATTGTTGTCGTCGGGATACGCATCGGAACTATCGGGCCGGATCAGCGCTCGCAAATAATAACGCGCGGAATCTTGCGGAAACCAATTCAGGGTGTAAGACGCCAGCTCAAATGCCGCAAGGGAAAAGGAAGTGGAATCCTGCGGCGCCCAGGTTACGGAATCAATGGAAGCCTGCAGCACAAGCTGTCCCGTATGCGCCGGATTCCCCCAGTTTTTCAGCTGCACAAGAACCGGAATTGTTTCACCGGCGCGATGTCCCAACTCATAGTCCAGATTATAAACGGCGGCATCAAGAGGGTCTGTTAATACAAATCGGACAGAGCGAACGATTAAACTATCCCGAACCGATGTCGTAGTGATTCGGTGCAGGTTATCGCAGAAAAAAACCGAGCGGGGATAGACAATTGCCGCGGCGGATGTGCCTGGAGTCTGAAATCCAATGAGCCTTCTACCACCGCGTGACGCGAGAACAAAATCGGGCACATAAACACTCAGATAACCGGACGCAGAGAATGTGGCTGGCAAACCGGTTGTGATCGCATGGGACGAATCCACAACAACATGAGTATAATTCGTGACATTGGCTCGCTGCCACTTCTCGTGAGTGATCCGATTATTAAATTCCGGATACACGCATCCCCACTGCGCCACAACCGTTCCCTCCATAACCAGCCGCCCGCCCTGCAGCATATAGGCTGTAAGCGTCGAATCCACACTCTTCGTTTGCCGTCGTTCACTTCCGTGGAAAAAAACAGCGTTGTAGGCACGCAACGTGTCGAGGGGAGGCCAACCTTCCGTAGACTGCGTCCATATCCGCACCTGATATCCGGCTGCCATCAGTGGTGTGGAGATGGTAGAGGTGAACGGGCCGGCACCGCTGCTGGCACTGGAAGCAATCAGTAATACCGATTCGGCATAAGCGTTACATATGATTATTAAAACCACGCAATGTACAATCCAATATTTACGCAACATCAGGACGCTCCCAGTGAAAATAAAATACGACGGCTTTTATTGCTCCACCGTCACAAGAAGGAATATAAGCCGGGATGCTTGTAAAAGCAATACATTAAGCCGAAGCGGTGAAGAATGTCAATAATATCTGCATAGGTTGTGCCATTCCAATACTTGCAGAATATTGGCGACCTATGTATGCTCAATGGGTATTTTCACCGGCTGAAGCACTTAGAATGAATCGGCTATCCAGAATCCCATATAAGCCGGAAAGCAAGTTGTGTCATGTGTGGATTTACTTGATTGATATCATTTGGCGGCCAATCGCACGACTCGGGAATTATGTAAAACGATTTTATACAATTAGTTAAGACGAGTTGGCTTTCAGAATTTCGGTTCGGTTTTTTTGCATTCGAATTACCATTAAAAATGGAGTAATTGGCTTTGAGGATTTGCCTATGAGAAAAGGACGTAGTAAATTATATGATCTTCTCTGTTTCAATTGATCCGCAGACTAAGGAATACTGACGGCAAATGCTGCCTCGCGTGAAAGAAACGAACAGCGCACTTCGTGTTTTTAACGTTGGATGCTTATACGACGGGAACAGCACTTTTGTTTCTGATTGCAGTGTATTCATTCGAAATGAAGTTATTTGCGGTATATTCCAACGGAATGATAACAATCCAAGCTCGATAGCGATTCGGCGGGATTTCGCTGACGCAGAGATCATATCCCTGCCAGACAGCTTCATACTGCCCGGCCTTATCAACTCCCACCATCACTGCTATTCGGCTTTGGCGCGAGGCATTCCGATTCGCGGCGCGATGCCGGATTTTCCGACGATCTTGAGTGAGTTATGGTGGAAATTGGATTCGGCTTTGGATCGGGAAGCGGTGGAAGTGTCCACACTGGTCACTGCAATAGATTCGATCCGGCACGGCTGCACGACCATTGTAGATCATCACTCATCCCCGGCGTTCATCCGCGGCAGTCTGGGAGCGATGCGCGGCATTCTGGGAAAATTGCGTTTGACGTCCGTACTTTGCTATGAAACAACGGACAGGAACGGGCCGCGAGCTTTGACGGACGCGGTGGAAGAAAATCTCGATTTCGCAGAATCGGTGAAGGACGATCCACGAACACGCGGGATGTTCGGATTCCATGCGGGATTCACGCTCGGCGACGCATCATTGAAACATATCGCGAAAGTCAAGCCGAAAGAGATCCCGATACACGTTCACACGGCTGAGGATCGCTGCGATGTTGAGTATGCGCAGGGTCTCGGCTACCAAGGCGCGCTGCAAAGATTCTCTTCATGCGGATTGCTGAATGAAAACAGCCTCGCGGTGCACGGGGTGCACCTTACGGACAGTGAGTTTGAGCTTGCGCAAGATATCGGGCTGCGGATTGCTCATAATCCGGAATCCAACTGCAACAATAGAGTGGGCTTTGCTAAATTGGATCGTATGCGGGCGGATCGCATCCTGCTCGGCACGGACGGAATGAACAGCAATATGCTGGGAGCGCTGCGCAGCGCGTTTCTGCTCTATTCGGGTATGGGGAAGGGAGCACATAACGCATTCGAGCTGATGCATGCGATGTTGTTCCGGAATCCTTCCGAGTATTTAACCAACATTTTCGGGCGGAGAATCGGACAGATTCGGGTGGGCGATGCCGCCGATTTCGCGATCTTTCCATACGCACCTCCGACTACCGTAAACGAAGCGAATTGGTTTTCGCATATTGTCTACGCCTTATCGTCTGATGCGCAGGCTTCGTGGGTTTATGCCAACGGCCAACCCGTATTTGAAAACGGCCGGATTCTTCCCGTGGACGAAACCGAGGCATTGAAAATGGCGCGAGAGACGGCAGCGCGCGTTTGGCAGAAATATCTGAATTCTTGAGATAATTTCCATGATCGAACTTTCAGTAGATCTCGCCGGATTGAAACTCAAAAATCCGCTCCTTCCCGGAAGCGGACCGCCCGGAGACAATCTGCGCAAGTTGCAGAAGCTGGACGCGGCAGGCATCGGCGCACTCTTGACGAAGACCGTTTCGAGCGAGTTGCCGTTCATACCTAAGCCGTGCATGGCTTTCGATGGCGAACTATTTTTCAACGTGGAGAAATGGTCAGATAAGTCCTATCAGGAGTGGCTGTCCGACATTCTTCCCGCTTTGCGAACGCGCACCGCGCCGCTTATCGCTTCCCTCGGCTATACTCCGGAAGATCTCGAAAAACTTATCCCGCTGTTCGATCCGTTTGTGGACGGATTCGAGATTTCTACGCACTACGTTTCCGGCAGTGCGTCCTTGATGCTGCGCACGGTACGGCAAGCGAAACAGTTGACGAAGAGACCGGTGTTCATGAAGCTGTCCGCACATTTGGGCGACATTACGGCCAGCGCGATCGTGTGCGAAAAGGGCGGCGCGGACGGGATCACGGCAATCAATTCCATCGGCCCGGTCATGTCCATTGACGTGGACAAGAAATCGAGCCGGCTCGGAGAAGACAATCCCTATATGTGGCTGTCCGGTCCGGCAGTCAAACCGATTGCCATGCGCGCGGTGTTCGACATTTCTCGCGCCGTGGATATTCCCGTGATCGCCTGCGGCGGAGTGACCGGCGGACGAGACGTTATCGAATTTATGCTGGCGGGGGCGACAGCCGTGGAATGCTGCACGGCACTCACGCGCAAAGGACCCGAATTGGTGCCGCAAATTCTTGAAGAAGTGCATGCATGGTGCGCGGCGCACAGAGTATCCAAGCTGCGCGATATCATCGGCACCGTGACTCCGCACTATCAACCATCACAAGAGAAACCGTGAGTAATCTATACGCTACCATTTTAGAGAGCGCGCAGGAAAATGAACCGGAGACAACTCGTATTCTGGCAGACCTCGTGCTGACCCCTTCTTTCTCCGCAAAAGAGAAAGAAGTCATTCAAGTCATCGGCAGTGAAATGAAGAAAGCCGGATTCGACGACGTGCGGACGGATGGACTGGGAAGCATCATCGGCCGCATCGGATCCGGACCGCGAATGATCGCCTTCGACGCGCACATTGACACCGTGTACGCGGGCGATTTGTCGCTCTGGAAGACGGATCCTTTTGTACCGGTGATTGAAAACGGAAAAATTATCGGGCGCGGCACCGTGGATCAAAAGGGCGGGATGGCGGCGATGATTTCCGCCGGAAAGCTCATTCGCGAACTCGATTTGAATCGCGAGTTCACGATTCTATTCACGGGCACGGTCATGGAGGAAGATTGCGACGGTTTATGCTGGCAGTATCTCATTAAAGAAGAGAAGATCCGCCCCGAACTGGTCGTGATTACCGAACCCACCAACCTCAACATTTATCGCGGACATCGCGGCCGGATGGAAATCACGGTCACGGCGAAGGGGTTATCCTGCCACGGCTCCGCTCCGGAACGCGGCGACAACGCTATCTACAAAACCGCGCGGATTGCGCTGGAAATCGAAAAGCTGAACGAGCGGCTGGCTGACGATCCGTTCTTAGGAAAAGGAACCGTGACGGTTACGCAGGCGACGTCCTCCTCCCCATCGCTCTGCGCCGTGCCCGACATCGGCGGACTGTATCTTGACCGGCGATTGACGCACGGAGAAACCATGGACACGGCCATTGCAGAAATTCGCGAGTGTGCCAAGCGAGCGGGAATTCAGGACGCAATCGTGGACGTTCCCACGTATGAAGAAACCGCCTATACAGGCGTTCGTTATCCGACTCTCAAGTACTATCCGACGTGGGTCACCGAAGAGAAATCGTCTTACGTTGTGCAAGCGGTCGAAACGTACAGCGGATTGTTCGATAAAAAGCCGGTCGTAGACAAATGGACCTTCAGTACGAACGGCATTGCCATTGCCGGAATGCATGATATTCCCTGCATCGGGATGGGACCGGGAAATGAAATTTACGCGCACGCTCCGAATGAGGCTTGCCCGACGGAACATCTGAGCGCGGCGGCAGCCTTTTATGCGGCGTTGGTCGCACACATGAACGGCAAGTGCTGAAGGATGAGTCACTTTATCTATAAATGTTCCGAATGCGGCCGCGAATTCGATCGCGATGCCGTTCGCTATCTGTGCCCTAACTGCGGGCCGCAATGGCGTCCGGGTGAACCGCTGCGGGGCGTACTGGAAGCGGTTTTCGATTCCGAACAGATTCGGAAGCAATTCGATCCCAAGCGGCCGGACTGGTCTCTATTCTGCGCCGTCGAACCGAAATATCATCCGCCTTTCCCGGTGGGAAATACGCCGCTGCTCCGCGTGGACAGATTGGGTGAAATGCTCGGCTTCACAAATCTTTTTGTAAAAAACGACGGACTGAATCCGAGCGGTTCGCTTAAAGACCGAGCTTCGGAATTGATGGTTGCCGAAGCCATTCGGCTTGGCGAGGAGCGTGTCGTTACGGCATCCACGGGAAACGCGGCGGCGGCTTTGGCCGCGGCCTGCGCGGCAGCGGGAAAAAAGGCCGTCATTTTTGTGCCGGAAACTTCACCCAAACCGAAACTGGCGCAAATGATTCTCTACGGAGCGGACGTTATTCGGGTTAAAGGAACGTATGACGACGCGTTTAAACTTTCAATTTCCTATACTGACAAGCGCGGCGGATTGAATCGAAACACCGCTTATCATCCGCTGACTATCGAAGGCAAGAAAACGGCGGCGCTGGAGATTTACGAACAAATGGGTTGTAAGGCGCCGGCAGCGGTTGTCGTCCCCGTAGGCGACGGCGTCATTTTGGCCGCCATTCATAAAGGATTTCGCGATCTGCGCGAGGCAGGAGTGATCAACGAACTGCCGCGCTTAATTTGCGTTCAAGCGGAAAGCTCGGACGCCATTCACCATTACTTCACATCGGGAAGCTATCGCAACGCGACCGCTCCAACTACGATTGCCGATTCGATTCGCGTGTCCGCGCCGAGTAATGCACGCTTGGCAAAGAAAGCCCTTGAAGAAAGCCACGGTGTTTCGGTTTTAGTCAGCGACGATGAAATTCGCCGCGCACAGAGAGCATTAGCTTGCACAACGGGGATCTTTGCCGAGCCTGCCGCTGCGGCGGCCGTTGCGGGTCTTGAAAAAGTTGATCAGCGGAAACTCGACCGAACGCAGCAGGTCGTGCTGCTTATTACGGGGCACGGATTGAAGGATATCGAAACGGCATTGTCCCGTGTGACGCTGCCGGAACCGGTTGAACCGACGTTGGATGCGATTCCGCAATGACCACACCCGCGCAGACGATAATCCGGGGAGGAACCGTTTATCTGGAAGACGGGCCTCAGCCGGCGGACATTTTTCTTGAGGGGGAGCGAGTCGCCGCTATTGCGCCGCATCTTGCCGATGTCGCAACAGCGTCCACGATTGACGCGCACGGCTTATCGGTTCTGCCGGGGATGATAGACTTTCACGTCCATCTGGACGATCGAATCGGCGAGCAAGAACTTGCAGACAGTTATTTGTCGGGATCACACGCAGCCATTTTAACGGGCGTGACGACGCTGGTGAGTTTCGTTACACAGTCCCCAACGAGTAGTCTTCGGAAGTGCATTGAAATTGCAGCGGTAAAAGTGAGAAAAGGCAGCTTTTGCGATATACATTTTCATTTGACGCCGACGACTTTTTCCAAATCGGATTGGTCTGAGATTGACCAGTTGATTCAGCGGGGCTATCGGACATTCAAGTTTTACACGACGTATAAGGAAGCCGGACTCTATCAAAGCTACGAATCGCTGCTTGAAATTATGAAAAAGCTCGCTGCCCGGAAGGCACGAATTTTAATTCATTGCGAAGATCAAGACGTTTTAGATCAGGCACGCGACGCATCGTTTGACTTCGCCGATGCGTTTACCCATGCGCGGCTGCGACCGCCTGCTGCCGAAACGACCGCCATCCAAAAACTCCTTGAGCTTGTCGAGCAGTCCGGCGCGGAGCTGCACGTTGTGCACGTCAGTACGGATGAAGGGGCGGCCCTGCTCTCCAAAGCAAAACAGCGATTACCCGTTACGTTCGAGACCGCTCCGCACTATCTATTTCTTAATGAAGGACAATTGAAAGGCACGAACGGACACCGGTTCATCTGCTCTCCGCCTTTGCGCGATGCGCGGACACAATCACGTCTTTGCGACGCGGCGGCCTCCGGCGCTTTCGATATCTTTGCCACGGATCATTGCACCTTTCTTCGTTCGGATAAAGACCGCCATCGCAAGGATGTTCGTAAAGTGCCCAACGGTCTGGCGGGAATCGGAGCGTTGGTTCCGCTCACTTACCAATTTTTTGCGGAACGACAGGAAAAACCGCTGGAACAGCTGGCAATGCGACTGGCAAAGAATCCGGCGCGACTATCCGGGGTGTATCCGCGCAAGGGAGCGCTGCGGGTTGGAGCAGATGCAGACGTGGTGATACTTGCGGAAAACGGAAATGCGCGACCGATTCGCGCGAGCCTGTCCAACTGCTATGATTCATACGAAAGCCGAATGACCGGGCTGGATTTCCGGTTCGTTTTTCAACGAGGCAAACTTGCCGTTAAAGACAACACGCTGGCGGATCCGAATTCACCGACCGGGCAGGTTGTCTATCCGCTGTAGTATTCGTCCTCTCAATATGAGCATTTTCGTTTCCAGAAGGAACTGACAGGATCATTGGTATGATTGAAATTGACATTCGACGAAATCTGACCGCTTTAAAGAGTCTTCAGATTCGCGCTAACCAACCGGATTTTTTGCTGACATGGGAAAAGTCTCCCGACGAGATTAAAGCTGTGGCCTTAATTGCGGAAACCTTTAAGGAAATGCACAGGCGGAGAATCCCGTTTCGCATTTTCGAGACAGGCCTGGCCATCTCCATTTTCCGGGACAAATCCACGCGCACTCGCTTCAGCTTCGCTTCCGCCGCTAACGCATTGGGACTGGCCGTAGAAGACTTGGACGAAGAAAAATCGCAGATTTCGCACGGCGAAACCGTACGCGAAACGGCGAACATGATCTCGTTTCTGACCGAGGCCATCGGCATTCGGGACGATATGTATTTAGGCGAAGGCAACCGCTACATGCGGGAAGTGGCCGCGGCTGTAGACGAAGGACATCGCGAAGGCGTTTTGCATCAACGTCCGGCGTTGGTCAATTTACAATGCGATCTGGATCATCCGACACAATCGTTGTCCGATCTTCTGCAGTTGAAGAGTCATTTCGGATCGTTCGAGGCGCTGCGCGGCAAGAAGATCGCCATGTCGTGGGCTTACTCGCCGAGCTACGGCAAACCGCTTTCGGTACCGCAGGGGATCATTGCGCTGATGACCCGCTTCGGAATGGACGTTACGCTGGCGCATCCCGAAGGCTACGATCTGGTTCCGGAAATTGTGGACATCGCGCGCAGCAACGCGAAATCCGGCGGCGGCAGCTTTTCGCAAGTCACGGATATGGACGCCGCATTCAAGGACGCCGACGTGGTTTATCCGAAGTCGTGGGCACCGTATCACGTTATGCAAAGGCGGACACAGCTTCTACAGGCACGCGACAAAGCCGGTCTTTCCGAACTGGAAAAGGAATGCCTTGCACATAATGCGAGGCATCAATCCTGGGAATGCACGGAGCGCAACATGGCTTTTACGCGCGGCAGCAATGCGCTCTACATGCATTGTTTACCCGCCGACATCTCGGGCGTCAGTTGCGAGCACGGCGAAGTTTCCGCTCCAGTTTTCGAGCGATACCGTTTGGCTACGTATCATGAAGCCGGATACAAACCGTTTGTGATTGCCGCAATGATTTTTCTGGCGCGAAAGACGAATCCGATAGCCGAACTGGAACGGCTGGCACAATTTTAACACAGAGAATCAAACCATATGTCCCGCATCATTTCGGAACTCAAACCCGCAATCATCAAGCGCACCGCGGCACGCTGCCGCGAACGCAATATCGTAATACCCACATTCCGTCAATTGCGCCAGCCGGAATTGATTCCACAGCCGATCCAAAAGAAACTCGACGGCGTCGGCTTGTGGGACGTCAATCCGATCAACTTGTTCCGCATATCCTGGAAAAACGACATAAAAACCGGCCGCTTCGGCGACGTGAACTATTTGGAGATTCCCTCCTCGCTTAGCGGAGTGCGCGCACGGATTATCGGTTTGGTCGGCAAGTATTTTCCGACCGGCGCGCATAAAGTAGGCGCGGCTTTCGGATGTCTGGTTCCGCGACTGGTCAGCGGCGCGTTCGATCCGACCGTGCATAAAGCGGTGTGGCCGTCCACGGGGAATTATTGTCGCGGCGGAGCGTTCGACTGCGCGCTGCTAAACTGCACGGCCGTCGCGATTTTACCCGAAGAGATGTCGCAGGAGCGTTTCACGTGGCTGCGCGAGATCGGAGCGGAGGTGATCGCCACCCCCGGCTGCGAATCCAACGTGAAAGAGATTTACGACAAGTGCTGGGAGTTGCGCAAGGATCCGACCAACATCATCTTCAACCAATTCGACGAATTCGGAAATCCAATATATCATTACCATGTCACGGGTCCGGCGATTGAAGAAGTTTATCGTAAAATCGCATCCGGTTCACGGTTTTCAGCGTATATTTCGGCGACGGGATCCGCGGGAACGATTGCCGCGGGTGACTATTTGAAAAAGTATTTTCCGTCCATGCAAACGGTCGCGGTCGAAGCGCAACAATGCCCGACACTGTACATGAACGGTTTTGGCGGACATCGCATTGAAGGAATCGGGGATAAGCACGTGCCGTGGGTGCACAACGTCCGCAACACGGACGCCGTGGCGGCGATTGACGACGAAGACTGCATGCGGATTCTACGCTTATTCAATGAAGCGGACGGAATCGAGCATCTGACGGCGCTGGGAGTGAACAGCGAGAGCGTTAGGCAGCTGCCGTTATTGGGAATTTCCTCCATTTGCAATCTGCTGGCCGCAATCAAGACGGCGAAATATTTCGAGTTCGACGAGCATGACGTGATTTTTACGATTTTTACCGATGCCGCCGATCTCTATCAATCGCGACTGCTGGAATTAGCGGCGGAACACGGCGCATACAACGCGCTGGATGCCGCACGGGATTTTGCGGGACCCTTAGCGGGACAGCGCACCGACTTTTTCCGCGAACTGAACTACCGCGACCGCAAGGCGATTCACAATTTGAAATACTACACGTGGGTCGAACAGCAGGGCAAGACATACGAAGAAATTCTCGCGCAGTGGGATCCGGAATACTGGCGGCAATTGTTCGAGGAAGAGGTTCCCTACTTTGATGAACTCATCGAACAGTTCAATCAACAAACCGGATTAGCATGAACGGCGCTTCCGCTCCATCGCTAACCAGCATTATACTGGCGGCCGGGCGCGGGCTGCGGATGGGTATGCCGAAACTCGCATGCGAAACGGACGGCCAGTCGTTTCTGGAACGGATTCTTACGACGTTGAATCGCGCCGACTGCCGTCCTGTCACGGTAGTCATTGCCGAAGAAGCACGGGAATATGCGCTTCCTTTCGCGGCAAAAATCAGCATGGCCGTTAATCCGGCTCCAGAACGGGGAATGCTGTCTTCGATTCGCATCGGGATGACAAGCACAGCAGTTGCCGACGGATACTTGCTTTTTCCCGTAGATCATCCCTTTGTGAAGCCGGAAACCGTTCGCGCGCTTGTTTCTGAGTTCGCCTTGCATCCACAGGCCGTGATTAAACCGGTTTATCAAGAGCGCGGCGGCCACCCCCTTATCGTCCCTCGCGTGCTCCAAGACTACTTGCTTGCACATGCGCAAATGGAAAGTCTGCGCACCGCGATTCATGAGAGTGGAGTTCAACAGATCTTCTTGCCTATAAATGATGAAGCCGTTTTACGCAACATCAACACGCCAGAGGATTTGCGTTTTCCCTAATTCGCAATACTGAATAGGCTTTCAGAACGAGAATGTCACGTTTATGTGCACCGTATCATTTTATTTGAATCGAGTCCGAATCGAAGATGATATTCCATCAGATATGACTCTGCTGGAATATCTGCGTGAACGTCAGGGACTAACGGGCACGAAAGAGGTCTGCAAAGAGGGAGATTGCGGCGCATGCACGATTGCGCTGGGCGAGTATCGCGACGGAAAAGTGCAATATCACGCGGTAAACTCCTGCCTGCTGCCCGCCGCGAGAGCGAACGGCAAACATGTTGTCACAATCGAGGGATTGGCGAATCCTGATAAACTCCATCCGCTGCAGAGCGCGCTGGTGGAACATCATGGAACGCAGTGCGGATACTGCTCTCCCGGCGTGCTCATGTCTTTATTCTGTCTTTTTCTGGATAATCCGACTCCTTCCAGCGAAGAAATATTCACGGCTTTGGAAGGAACACTATGCCGCTGCACGGGCTATGCGCCGATTTTGAAAGCGGGATTAGCGGTTGCCGACAACATCCGCAAAAAGCTTGCGACGACACAGGACGATCTTCGGCCATCCTATTTCCCGGAGATCGCCGCCGGGTTGTCCTTTGTTGCGCAGAATAGTGAAGCCGGATCACCGCTCTCCACTGCTGATTTTTCTCTGCCGCACTATCATGCTCCGTGCGATGTATCCGGGCTTTTCGACGCCTTAGATTCGATTCCGAACGCATCTCACATACGATATGCACATGGCGCAACCGACGTGATGGTGGATGTTCATATCAACGGCTATCGTTTCGATCATTTCGTTGACTTGTCCGCGATATCAGATTTGCGCGTTCTTGCAATGCGCGACAATCATCTCATCATAGGCGCGGGAACTACGCTGACCGATTTGCTGAAAAGCGACTTGGTAAAACTGCATTTCCCTGCGCTGCACTCGGCTATCGTTCAGATGGCTTCGACGCAAATCCGCAACGTTGCGACTCTGGCAGGGAACATTTGCACGGCTTCCCCGATTGCCGACGGTATTCCGCCGTTGATGGCATATCAAGCCGACGTCATTCTTCGGTCCCGGAGCGGCGAACGACGTCTGCCTCTGGAGCAATTTATTACGGGCTATAGAAAAACAGCCTTAGCGGAACGCGAAATTCTATATTCCATCGAACTGCCTTTATCCTCCTGCCTTTCGCGTTTCGAGAAAACCGGAAAACGCCGCGCGCTCGATATTGCAGCGGTGAATTCCGCGATCGCCGTGTGGATGGACGGAAAGCGCATTTCACGCGTTCGGTTTGTTATCGGCGGCGTAGCGGCACAGCCGTATTTCGCGCATCAAACGTGTGATTACCTGCGCGATAAAACTCCAAGCGTACAAGTAGTTTCCCATGCGACTAAATTGGTCAGGGAAGAAATCACGCCGATCAGCGACGTGCGCGGCGGCGCGGATTTCCGAAGGCTTTTAGCTCGCAATCATTTGGTCAAGCATTTCAGCGAGTTGTTCCCGCAGCTCGGCTTATCATTACTGGAGCTGTGACATGGCCACAGTGATGAACAAAAAGAAAACGCGCGGCAAAACGCCGGTCAAACAGGAAAGCATTCCAACACATCTCTCCGGCACGCTGCATGCCACCGGCGCTTCCCGCTTTATTAGCGATGAACCCAAGCCGGACGGCATGTGCTACGCCCGCGTGCTAACCAGCCCGTACGCCCATGCGGAAATCGTTTCGATAGATGCGCTGGACGCCGCGCGCACGCCGGGCGTCTTAGCCGTTTTAACGGCGGCGGACATTCCGGGCGCGAATCAAATCGGCTCGAAAATTCCGGATGAACCGCTGCTGCCGACACGCGAAGTCTGTTATTGCGGTCAACCCGTCGCGGTAGTCGTAGCGGAGACGCCGCAAGCAGCCGCGTCAGCACGAAAGAAAATTCGCATCGAATATCGGGAATTAGAGCCGGTTCTTACGGTTGAACAGGCTCTGGCCGCGAAATCGTTTTTGGCTCCGGAAATCGGGTTAGAGCGCGGCAACGTTGACCGCGCATTCGCGCAGGCGGAAATCGTTTTGGAAGGTACGGTCAGCAGCGGCGCACAGGAACACGTGTACTGGGAAACACAGAGGTCGCGCGCCGTACCCGGGGAAGATCAGGAAATCACGATTTATTCCGCGACGCAAGCACCAACAGAAGTCCAGGAACTTGCCGCGCACGTGTTGGGACTGCGCCGCAAAGACATTACGGTAGACGTGCGGAGATTAGGCGGCGCCTTCGGCGGCAAAGAAAGCCTTGCGAATTTGTGGGCATGCTTAACCGCTCTCGCCTGCTTTAAAACAAAACGTCCGGTAGAATTGCAGCTTTCGCGGGCGGAAGATATGGCCTGGACGGGTAAGCGACATCCGTTTGAAAACCATTATAAAGCGGGATTCGACCGCAACGGAAAGATACTCGCCTACTCCATCGAGTTCAACGCGAACGGCGGCGCGTATGCGGATCTCACGATGCCCATTATTCAGCGGGCCGTTCTACACGCCGAAAATGCATATTATATTCCGCACATGCGCGTCGTCGCCCGACCCTGCCGTACGAACTTGCCGCCTAATACGGCCTTTCGCGGCTTCGGTGCGCCGCAGGGAATCTTTGCCATCGAAAGCGTTCTCGATCATGTTGCGCATAAATTAGAGAAAGATCCGCTGGAAATCCGGCGACTCAACGCCTATCGTAAAGGCCAGCAGACACCCTATGGCCAACCGGTGATCGAACCTAATACGGTTCCGCTGCTGCGCCGTTTGGAAAAGACATGCGATTATGCAAGTCTTCTACGGGAAGTGGATGAATTCAACGAGACACATCCCTATGTGAAGCGCGGCATCGGCATCTTGCCGATAAAATTCGGCATCTCGTTTACCGCGCCGTTTCTCAATCAAGGATCCTCACTAATTCACGTCTATACGGACGGTTCCGTGTCCGTTTCGCACGGCGGCGTGGAAATGGGGCAAGAAGTAAATACTAAGGTCGCACAGGCGGCGGCTTCAGAATTGGGTGTGACCTTGGATCGCGTGCGCATCGAAACGCACAACACCAAACGCACAGCCAATACGTCTCCGACAGCGGCATCCACGGGAGCGGACTTGAACGGTAACGCAGCACGGGACGCCGCCCGGCAGATCATTGTCAGGCTGCGGCCTTTCGCATCGGTCTATCTGAAAAGCAAATTCGATATCTCTTGCACCGCTCAGCGAATTGTGTTCAGCAATAATTTCGTATTTGATAGCCGCCATCCCGATCAGCGCGTGCCTTTGTCGGAGCTTGCGCATGCGGCTTGGATGAAGCGGATTGATTTGGCCGCGCATGGATTCTATAAAACTCCCGGCTTAAAATTCGATTGGAAAAAGGGCAAGGGAACTCCTTTTGCTTATTTTGTATTCGGCTGCGGACTGGCGGTTGCGGAAGTGGATTTATTGACGGGTTATTTCACGCTGCCCAAGGTGTATTTAATTCATGAAACAGCCCGTTCCGTGAATCCCGCCGTGGATCGCGGGCAGATTGAAGGCGCGTTCTTTCAAGGATTCGGCTGGTGCACGATGGAAGAGGTTCTGCACGACGGCAAAGGGCGGAATATCACTCCATCGCTGACGACCTATAAGATACCAACGATACGCGAACTGCCGGATGAATGGCAGATTGAAATGGTGCAGGACGAGCGCCGACAAGCGGGATTGATGGGCAGTAAAGCCGTGGGTGAACCGCCGTTTCTTTACGGGCAGGCGGTTTTCTTTGCGATCAAACATGCTATTGAGTCGTTGGATAATCATCATACAGAAGCAGAACTGCGATTTCCAGCCACGCCGGAATCCATCGTGACCGCCGTGGAAAAACTTCGCCGGAGCGTAAAACACTGATGGACGCACTGGAATTTTATCGCCACGTTGTCGAAGCCGTGGAAAGCGGCAATACCGCTTATGCGGTTACGGTCGTATTATCCGAAGGATCAGCACCGCAAGTATGCGGAGCTAAAATGCTGGTCTACGCGGACGGAACGATCCGGGGAACTGTGGGCGGCGGCGACGTGGAGCGGAAAATCATCGAAGACCTTGTTCGCGAAACGCCGCGCATACCGCACACGGTCAAATACGATCTTGCCGGCAAAGACAAACCAACTGCCGGACCATGCATGGTGTGCGGCGGCGTGATGGAGTTTCTGATTGAACCGCTGCATAATCCTCATCACTTATATATCGTCGGCGCCGGACACTGCGGCATAGAGTTGTCCCGCTTGGCAAAACGCGTCGGTTTTTTCGTGACGGTGCTGGATTACCGGCCGGAATGGGCTAACAAGGAAAAGCACCCGGCCGCAGACCGGACGATCTGCGTACCCATTGGGGAAATTGTGAAGCAAATCCGGTTTACGCCGGACACCTATATTGTGATTATGACTCACGGACACACGTATGATGAAGACGTGCTACGGTTATGCGTATCGAACGAATTCAGGTATATCGGAATGCTTGGCAGTCAAAAAAAGGCGCGGAAATGTTTGGATAATCTCACGCGGGACGGTTTCCCGTCGGACATTCTGGCCCGAGTGCACACTC
Source organism: Candidatus Zhuqueibacterota bacterium (assembly GCA_003818605.1). Classification (GTDB taxonomy): domain Bacteria; phylum Electryoneota; class RPQS01; order RPQS01; family RPQS01; genus RPQS01. Next base: position 25,832 of record RPQS01000037.1, read on the forward strand.
CTATCGGCATGCAGATCGGCTCTCAGACCCCAGCGGAAATCGCCGTCAGCATCGCCGCGGAATTGATCGCAGTTCGAAACGCCGATTCTGTCTGATCAATTTATCACTGTCTTCCGGAATGAAAAATCCCCGCCACAAGGCGGGGATTTTTACGGAATCACTATAGCTTATAGGCCATACTTGTCCACGATTTCCTTCTTACCTTTGCCCAGAATGTCGTACTTCTTTCCGACTTTAATGAACGCGGCAATGGCTTTGTCCAAATGCTGCTTGTCGTGCGCGGCGGAAAGCTGCGTGCGAATGCGCGCCTGCCCTTTGGCTACCACGGGGAAGAAGAAACCGACCACATAAATGCCTTCCGCGTACAAATCTCGAGACACATCTTGCGCCAATTTGGCGTTGTAAAGCATGACAGGAACAATCGGGCTTTCGCCTTGCTTGATGTCAAAACCCGCTTCCGTGAGCAGCTTGCGCCAATACGTAGTGTTCCACTCCAGTTTGTCGCGGCGTTCAGTTGTTTTGGAAATCAGATCCAACACTTTAATGGCACCGGAGACGATTACGGGAGCGACGGTGTTCGAAAACAAGTAGGGACGCGCACGCTGACGGCACATCTCCACCAATTCTCTTCTACCGCTGACGCAGCCGCCGGACGCGCCGCCCAGAGCCTTGCCCAACGTCGTTGTGATAATGTCAATTTTGCCGTAAACGCCGCAATGCTCATGCGTACCACGTCCGGTTTTACCGATGAAGCCGGAAGCGTGCGATTCATCCACGAAAACCATCGCGTTGTACTTTTCCGCCAGCGCGACGATTTGATCGAGCTTGGCCAGATCGCCGTCCATGGAAAAGACGCCATCGGTGATGATCAGACGAAAACGCTTATCCTGATGCTCCTGCAGCTTCTCTTCAAGGTGACCCATGTCGGAATGCTTGTAAGTATCCTGCATGGCCTTGCAGAGCCGCATTCCATCCACGATGGACGCATGCACCAGCCGGTCAGCAATCATGACATCCTGCTCGCTCAGCACGGCTTCAAAGACGCCTGCGTTGGCGTCCATGCAGGAGGGGAAAAGCAGCGTGTCTTCCGTGCCGAGAAACTCGGTGAGTTTATTTTCGAGTTCACGGTGTATATCTTGTGTTCCGCAGATGAAGCGGACGGACGACATGCCGTAGCCGCGATGATCCAATCCCTCATGCGCCGCTTTGACGACGTCGGGATGACTCGACAGTCCGAGGTAGTTATTGGCGCACAGATTGATGACTTTCTGAAGGGATGCGCCGGTCGGAAATTCCACTTCGATGTCGGCGTTTTGCGGCGAGTGGATGAAGCGTTCCTCTTTAAAAAGTCCGGCCTGCTTCAATCCGTCCAAATCCGAAACATACGATTGGCGAACCGTTGTCGGGTAAGCCATAAGTATTCTCCTTGGTGCTTAGTTCGCTTGTTCTAATCCGCAACTACTTTTTCGGGTAGCCGATAGTCTGTCCCAGAAGGACCTTCTGATCCGGCCGCAATTTTAATGTGGACGCGACCTGTTCATGATCCACCCATGCGCGTACAACACACGACAAATTTTCGGAGGCACAGAACAGGTAGACATTCTCCGCGATAAAACCGGCGTCCGCATAGGAATAACGAAGGTGATCATCGGCGGTGCCTTCACCCATTTTCGCATAATCCGCCACATAGACGAGATTGAGCGGAGCCTCTTTCACGAAATCCTGTTTGCCGGCTATGGAGCGATAGTCTCCGGCAACAACAGGATTCAGCATATTTGCCTTAGCGTTGTACTCGTAAACACCTTCCTTGAGAAACACGTAAACCGACGTTTCCTGGTTATTCATCGCCGACGGTGCGGTGCGGTGTTCAATCTCCGGACGATTGAAACCGTAAGCCGCCCACAATAAATTGGAAAGCACTTGCGGCGGCAGAGGATCGGGGGCGAATTCACGGGACGTGTGCCGGTCCTTCAACGCCTGCATAAGCGGTTTGCCGCCGGTAGTTTGCGGGACAGGCAACTCAATAGGCGAAAGGGTTTGCGACATGGCGACGGTCGCGCATAAGAAGAGCGCGCAGATAATGATCAGGATTTTGCCGTTCATGGTTACGCCTTTTTGAAGCGATTCACGAGAGCGACGATGCTCTTGACGTTATCGAACGCTTCGGGCGACGCATCAGCGTCGGGAATTTGGATCTGGTATTTCTTTTCCAGAAAACGCTTGAGAGACACCATCGAGAAGGAATCCACGATACCGCCGGTGATCAACGGCGTGGTGTCCGTCAGTTCGCGGTCATCGTCTTCTTCGAGGTACTCGCGTTTCACGTAATCAAGTACGGCCTTGGTGATTTCGTCCATGAAGACTCTCCTTTATCGTGAGATGTTCAATGTTTCCGAATTAATTGGCCATTTTGATAGCTAGCAAGGTTTGCAGATGCTTCAGGTCGCTTGGCTTTGCCGCCTTCACATAAAAGCCGCGGCCTTCGGCATACTTGCGCGCGCTTTCGATATCGCTTAGAATCTTTTTCGGCAGTTTGCTCTGCATAGCGACGGCCACGGCTTTTTCACCGAAAACGAATGCCACCGTGAATTGATTGTTCTCCGCAAAGAAATAGCACACCGTGCGTTTCTTACGGCTCAGTTTCCAGTGCCAGCTTTTGTAGAATTTCCATTCGTCGGTTATGGGTTCGTACTTATCGCGAATGAACTGCGCGAACTCGTCCCATAAATCGGCGGCATTTCCGAGAGCGGCTGCCACTTCTTTGGCGGTAGGTTTGTGAGCTTTATCTACAAAGATGGAACCGGGCATGAGGGATTCCTCGATGTATTGAGTCGCTTAGTCGTTTTCCAGCGTGCTGATGTCCCCAATCGGTTCGCCGAATTCCTGAGCCCGGAGGACGCGGCGCATAATTTTTCCGCTGCGAGTCTTGGGCAGGGATTTCACGAACTCGATTTCCTGCGGCATGGCCAACGGCGAGAGCCTCTTGCGAATGAAGTTCATGATCTCCAGTTCGAGGTCTTCATTCACGTCATATCCGGGCTTCAACGCCACGAAAGCCTTCACGACTTCCATGTTGACCTTATCGGGCTTGGCGACCGCCGCCGATTCGGCCACCGCCGGATGCTCGAGCAGTGCGGATTCGATTTCAAACGGCCCGACCAAGTGGCCGCCCGTATTGATCACATCGTCATCGCGGCCCACGAACCAGAAATAGCCTTCCTTATCAATGCTGGAACGGTCGCCGGTTAGATACCAGCCGTTCTTGAATTTGTTCTTGTAGCCTTCAGGATTGTTCCAGTAGCAGCGGATCATGGAAGGCCAGCCGGGACGCAGCGCAATCAATCCCACTTTACCAACATCATTGATCGGTTCATAGGTTTTCATGTCCAGCACGGTGGCCGTGATGCCCGGAAACGGTTTGCCCATCGAACCCGGCTTGACGGGCATGCCGGGATAGTTGGACACGACGATGCAGCCGGTTTCGGTCTGCCAATAGGTATCGTGGAACGGCTTGCCGAACGCTTCCTGCGACCAAATCACGGCTTCGGCATTGAGTGGTTCACCGACGCTGCTCAGGTGGCGCAGACACGAAAGATCGTGCTTGCGAACCAGTTCGGTTCCTTCCTTCATCAGCAACCGAATCGCCGTGGGAGCGGAATACCAATTGGTGATGCGGTGCTTTTCGATAAAGGAATACCAACGGTCGGCATTGAAGCCGGAATCGAGAACGGCTTGCGTGATTCCGTTGGACCACGGTCCGATGATTCCATAGGACGTGCCTGTAACCCAGCCGGGATCGGCATTGCACCAGTAAATATCGTTATCCTGCAGATCGAGAACCCATTTGGACGTCAGATATTGCGAGATCAGCGAATAATGCACGTGTTGAGCGCCCTTCGGCTGACCGGTAGTACCGGACGTGTAATGCAGAACTGAAGGAGTTTCTGCTGTGGACGAAAAAACATCGAACTGTTCTACGCGCGGCATGCCTTCCATATTCATCGGCACTTCGCGTTCCTTGAGCGGAGCATCGCCCGCGTCCACTACGATGATATGCTGCAAAGCGGGAAGCTGATCGCGAATCTTGCGAATCGTAGGCAGCAGTTTTTTCTGCGTAATAATGGCCGTTGTTTCGGCATTATTCAGCCGCGTAAACAGCGATTCCTCGCGGAAAGCCGAGAAAAGCGGCTGCACGATTCCGCCCATTTTGAGAACACCGATAAAACCGATGTACAGCTCGGGGATGCGATCCATAAACAGACAGACGCGCTGTCCGGTCTGAATGCCGCGCTTTTGCAGATAATCCGCGATCGTGTTCGAGAGAACGCGAATGTCGTCGTACGTGTACTCTTTGACGTTGCCCTGAAAATCTTCCCAAATCAGGGCTTTCTTCCCGGCCTTGCCGAGCTTGCAAATGCGATCCGAGCAGTACCAGCCGATGTTGATTTTGTCTCCGGCTTTGTAGCCGAGTTCCTGTTCAGAAAGGGACCAGTTGAAATCTTTGATCCGGTTTTCGTAGGAGCCGATGTGGCTCATGGAGTCAATCCTCTTGGTGTATTGTCAGTTTCAGGATTCCAGAATGACGGTTGCCGCAGCGTGAGTTCGAGTGTGGGACATGGACAGGCACACCCGATTTACTCCCATTTTCGCTGCTTGTTCCTGCACTTTTCCGGTCAGTTTTATTTCGGGTTGCCCGGTGTTGCTGTGGCTTATTTCGATTTCGAGCCAGCTTAGCCCATCCCGATAACCCGTCCCCAGTGCCTTGAACAAGGACTCTTTGGCGGCAAACCGGGCGGCATAATGCTGGGCGGGATAGCGTTTACCCTCACAGTAAGCGATCTCGGCAGGGGTAAACAGGCTGGAAATCAGCCCTGCATCCTCTTGTAGCTGTTTTTCCATCCGGGTAACGTCCATGAGATCAGTGCCCAAGCCAACGATCATGGTGCGGAACTCAAATAATGGGGGCGGGTCGGAGAGGATGCATACGGCCAGCGACAAAGCAGGGCATAATCACGGAGCCGAAGCGGCAATCAACCCAATCTTCCAAGTCTTTAGCAGTAAGAACTTGTCACGTTCATGCGGAGCCCACGAAGGCACTAAACGGACTTATAAATGCTCGTTTCCTCAGCATTAAAATATGGGATCATATATGAAATTTGTCAAGGTAAAATCACTCTGATATGCCCGGAATCGTACCTTAATCCCTCATTATGGCAGTTATTAGTGGACAGACTGGTAAAGAATCAAGTGCGTACAGTCTTAACCTTGACATTTTAAGGATACTTGACTATATAGCCTTCCTAACATGAACAAATCTGTAAAATCGAGCGGACGGCCTCTGCCTCGCATGGAAGCCATTGTGGACAGCCTGTCTACGGATGGGCGGGGAGTGTTTCACGTGGATCACCGGGCAGTTTTTGTGTCCGGCGGCATGCCGGGGGATCGCATTCTGGTCGAGCTTGACGAAAAGACAAAGCCTCCGTCAGCCCGGCTCATCGAAAGACTGCTGGATTCGCCGTATCGAATAGAGCATCCGTGTTCGCACGCGAGAGAATGTGCCGGATCGGTCTGGGGCTGCCTCTCCTACTCCGCACAACTGATTCACAAGCGGGAACTCGCCGTCCGGACATTGCGAAAAGCCATCGGCGAAGTTGGAGTTCAGCCCACGGTACCAAGTCCATTGCCGTGGAATTACCGCAGCCGGATTACACTCACTACTTGGTTAGAGAATAACCGACTCCGCATCGGCTATCAGACGGAATCCCGCCAATTTTCGGGAATTCCCATTCGAAATTGTATGCTCGGCGATGAAACTATCGGCCAGTGTATCGGACAGCTATCAGAACAGTTTCAGGATATTGAGATACCATCAAAGGCACATTACCCGCGACGGATTCAGATTCACCGGACCTCGTGCGGCGCCGGACTACTGCTGATATTCGCGGACATCGCAAATGATTCGGCAATCCGCGAATGGTCTGAACGGTTACGCGACTTGAAGCTTCCCGGCGGCATCTGGTTCGCATCCGGAACACAAGCAGGGATCATTGATTATCGGAAACCGCTTCGTTCGACTCCCGGCTCGCATGGGATGACATCCATCTGGCTTGGACATGAGTTGGAGATTAATCCTTCGGTATTCACACAGGCCAATGCTGCGGCGGCGGATCTCGTTCATGCCAAACTGAAAAATATGGCATCCGAAAACAAATGGCGAACGGTATGGGACTTGTATGGAGGATACGGAGCTTTAGGCTGTGCGGCAGCGGCGAACGGTTCGGCACTCGCTGTTCTGGAACTGACGCGGAATTCCGAATCCACGATGCATGCGCTGACCAGGGTGGCCGGAGTGAAGGAAGCGCGGTTCATCGAGGGCGATCTGATCAGTACTCTTCCCCGCCAGATTGGAGAAATAACGCCCGATGATCTTGTTATTCTCGATCCGCCGCGGAGCGGCGCGCATTCCGAAGTGATCAAGGCAATTGGGAAATCACGCATGCGGGACGTTTACTACCTATCCTGCAATCCAGCCCGGCTGGGACGCGATCTTGTTGGACTTCTGCAAGCGGGATTTCAGATCATAGAAATTGAACCCTGCGATTTCTTTCCGCAGACGCCGCGGATTGAGGTTTTGACGCGGCTTCATCGCGACTAAATTATTTTCTATCCACTTGAAAAAAAACCCCCGGTTTGCGCCGGGGATTTTTGTATGCATTTTGCATTTTCGACTATGCGAGAACCCGCTCGCGCGATTTCGTTTTTGCGGATTGGCGTTTCATACCGCGCTGCGCAACGCTCTCGGCCAGATACATAGCCGTTTTTTCCGCAACTTTACGCCACGTATAGCGGCGGCATAGCTCCAGTCCTTTGCGGCGCATTTCATTTTGCAGATCGGAATTCATTTGCAAATCCAAAATCCCGCGAGCAATGCTTTCCGGTTTGCTCGCGTTAACGAGAACAGCCGCTCCTTCAAAGACTTCCGCTTGCGACGAATTATTGCCGGCAATGACCGGCAATCCCGACGACATGGCTTCGATGATCGGAAAACCAAAACCTTCATAACGGCTGGGGAAAAGAAGGGCTGAAGCTGTGTGATAGAGCACGTTCAATTCATCATCACTCACTTTTCCGGCAAAACAGACGGCCGTTTCCGGCAGCGCACAATCCGATGCCAATTTTTTTAGCCACGTTATATATTGAGACGGGATATCCCCCGCCAGAACGAGCCGCAAATCGCTTTGCATCACTTGCCTTGCCGCGGACAGACTCATGAAGAGTCCGACGGGATTCTTTCGTTGATCCGGCACTCCGACAAACAGCAGAAAACGCCCTTTTTGAAGTCCGTGCATTTGAAGCATTTTATCCGTGAGCAATGCATCCGGTTCCGGCGTGAATTGATCTCCCACACCGGCATGAATGATTCTCAGCCTCGCTTGGGGCAATTGTAGACGAACCTGCAGATCCTGTGCGGTTGCCTGTGAAATGCAGAGGAACAGATCGCACCGTTTCTGTATCAGCTCAAGTTGTGATAAGTAATTCGAACCGAATTTAGGGTCAAGCCTTAGATATTCATCGGAAAAGATCAGCGGAACCAGATCATAAAACGTGCACGCCACCAACAGATCCGAATGAAATATGGATTCGAGAATCGGCTTTCCGGCCACGCCCATCGGATGCGGAAGATAGAGCACGTCCGGCATTCTTTCCGGCAGGCGTCCCCAGCGCAAATAGCCGCCGTTGGCCAGCTCCGCGAATTCATGAACCTCCTTAAACTGCGGCGAAGGCGATACTCCGAAGGCCGTGAACGTCCAGTTCGGGCGAATCGCCATCAATTCTTTAAACTGGTTGAGCATATACCGTCCGATTCCACGGGCGCGACTGGTGCTGTCTTCGAGCGCGCTCATATCCACACCCACCTGGATCGGTTCACCCGGATCGAGATTAAACGAATGCAGCTTGGCGGCGCGTTCAAGGACCACAGAGCGGGGCGCGGTTGTATCGGTGCGAATATCGAGCAAATAGAAATCCAATCCCGGAGAAGCGTCCAATTCGTAATTCGTGCAGCCCGTTTCCCGCAGCAATCGTTCGATGGAATGCCGGTTCACGATCCAGCGATGTTCGATGTTGTGAACCAGATCCGGATTGTAATTCGGTTTGTCGGCATTGGGCAGCGTGAGAATCACTCGTTTTCCGACTCTGGCGCATTCGCGCAAGGCGACGACGGCTTGATCGAAGTCCACGTGTTCCAGAATTTCCGGCGCATGAACCTGATCGAACTCCTTATCCTTAAAGAGCAATCCTTCAAACACGTTGCCGAAATAGAATTTCGTATCCGGCCGCAGCACTTCGCATACGGCCAAGCGGCCGCGATTGATATCCGCTGCGGCAGCAGCGCCGACAAATTCACTCACATAACCCGTAGCCGGGCCGATTTCCAAGATGCGGCCTTCCGCCTTACTCTTCAGCCAGCGCACACGTTCGCGCTGCAGCGGTTCAGCATAAATGTCGTCAGGATGCGTCCGATAGTATTTCAGCAAGTGCACATCCGATTGCATCGGCTGCTCCGCCACACGGCGGTAGGTTTCCGCAATTCGTCCGGCAATCACTTCCCAACGCGCGGTCTTCTCGAATCGCAGAACGTTATCAAGCACAGCGCGCGTGACGAACGGATTCGCCAATAGAACATAGATGGCTTGCGCGAGATTGTATTGCTCCGTCAGTTTGAACGTGACGGCTTCGGGCAGTTCAAACGTCGGGACGGACGAACTCACCACCGGCCTGCCGGTGGACAACGCGAACATGGCCGCCGCCGAACTCTCGTAGCGTTGGCTGGCGTAGTTCATCACAATAACGTCGCTGGCCCGCAGCAGCCGCGCCACCTCCTCCTCCGGCAAATATTCATTGCTGAACCATACATAATCCGCCAGTCCCAGTTCCTGCACTTTCGCTTTACATACTTCCATATAAATCTGCGAGTCGGGGTTATCGGGGTGCGGAATTCCTAAAACATGGAGCCGGGCTTGGATTCGCGCGTGCAAAGGCTTCATCGCCTCTATCAGTTCCAGTACGCCTTTATGCGGTTCGACAAAGCCGAACGTGGATACAACTTTCACGGCGGGATCCCAGCCCAATGCCAGCTTGCACTCGAACAAATCCTCGCGAGTCACGGGAGCCATACCGATGGGAATCTGTTCGATCCGTTTGGCCGGTGCGCCAATCGCCACCAGCTCCAACATGTTCTGCGAATGATGTACATAAACGTGGTCGGCCAATCTGCAGAGCATTCCGAACTCTTCCGCCACGGCTTCGGTTGTATGGAACGTGATCACAACGCGAACTCCTTGTTCTCGGATTCGCTGCAATACAGCAATCAGCCAGCCGTCCAAGGGGAAAATCCCGCCATGATTCACATGCAGGACATTCACATTATGGTCGAGAATAAGCCGGGCAACATCCGCGCCGCCGTCGGGACTCCTCGTCCAGCAGCGAAATACGTTCGGTTCGTCCAAACCCAGCAGTTCCGAAGATTTTTCGGCGAAAATGAGAGGATCAATTCCGTGTTTCCGGAGGGCCTCTACGAGTGATTGCGCGTACCCCGCCAAACCACATCGCTGATTGTACGTGGTCAGAATCCCGACTTTAAGAAAAGATTTCTCTTCCCTGGACGGCAACTTGGTGTTCTCGGTCATCACGACAGCATCCTCGCTTCTCTTTTCGACATCTGCGACCGCCGGTTTCTGCGGGAGCATCCCATCTTCAGTGAGATAATTCAAATCATCCTGAAACATCTTCTCTCCCCATCGCTTCAGGAACAGACGATAGTTTTCGCTGTTCTTGTCGTGGCTTTTTACGGTGCGCGACTCATAATGATAGATGCGGCTCTGCGGACAGTAATACACTTTTTTCCCGGCTTCGCGCACCCGCATGCAGAGATCCACATCCTCGCAGGAATTCAAGTAGGATTCGTCGAATCCGTCGAGGGCATTGAAAAACTCCCGCTCCATCAAGAAACAACTCCCCGCAATGAACTGAAATTCACGCGGTTTGTTGACCGCCGGATGATCGGCGGGAATCTGATTATTGTAAATGCTGTAAACCATTTTGTCCGGGCCGCAAACGATTCCCGCCTGCTGTACGCGGCCCGAATCCGGAAATATTTGCAGATTCCCGACCAGACCGATTTGCGGATTGCGCTCGATGCACTCGATCATTGCGGAAAGCCAGTTCGGTTCGACCGTCGTGTCGTTATTGAGAAATACAATGTACTTTCCGCGCGCTTCGCGCGCGCCTGCGTTGCAGCCCTTGGCAAAACCGAGATTTTCCGGCAGCGTGACGACGCGAACCGGCGGCGGAAGCTGCCGCAGATATTGAGGCGTTCCATCATCGGAGCCGTTGTCAACCATAATGACCTCGAACCCGGCTTTCTCCCGCGCTCCGAATAAAGACGTAACGCATTGCCTTGTATAATTCAAATTATTGTAGACCGGAATCACGACGGACACTGTCGGAACGTTTTCATGAGCCTGCACGAGCTGATCCGCGTGCTCAATTTTCTTGCCGTTCATAGCCGATTGCGATACAAGTTTTCCCGTAAAAATAAATTGCTGAGCCGTCAGCTCATCGAGTTCCTGCGGACTCACCGCGCGCAGCATCATTTTGCCGGTATCCACATCAATCGTCTTTTGCGGCGGCATAGCCATCTCTTTTTCAAAAAGCGGATCGCGAACGACTTCCGCCACTTTCGCCTCGATTCCCGCCGATTCAAACAGATCCTGCATATTTTTCAAAGCAAAAAAGCGCAGATGCGTTTTATCGAGAATGCCCCACTCTTCATACGTCCACGTTCCTTCGAGCAGCTTTTTCACGATGCCCAGATTGCGGATATTCGGAATGCTGGCGATGATCGTGCCGTCAGCATGCAGATAGCGGGTAAGTTTTTTAAGCGCAGTCCACGGATCCACCAGATGTTCCAGAATATCGCCCAGCATAATGGCATCGAAATAGCCTTCTGCGAAAGGAAGCTCCATCGTTTCCAGATCGCCGGTCAACACGCGGCTCAGATGCTGCCGCGCACTCTCGGCAACGTCCGGATGAATTTCGATTCCAACCACTTCAATCCCGCGAGTACTGCGCAGCAAACCACCGGTCATTCCCTGGCCGCAGCCCACATCGAGCACCCGCTGTGCGGAAACGGGAACCAAATCCACGAGATTCTTGCGCGCGTTGGCGTAATAGTATTCCGGTTTAATTTCCTGTTTGGCGCTGGAATTCACCGTTACGTCAGGCACGTCTTTGGCAACCATAAATGGCCGTTCGCGCCAATCCTTCAGAATCATACCCGGCTGATCCAGCAAATGCTCATAGTAGCCGCGCCCGGCATGAACAGGATCTTTTTCCTTGTTCCAAAGATATTTGCGATAACGGTTCTCTTCGTACATGTAGCCTAAGTGAATGACCTTGACATCCGCGTCAATACTCTTTCCGTTCAGGTTTTTCGGTACGCGCTCGCAATGGAGATTGCCGCCGTGTCCGGTCG
>RPQS01000038.1 GCA_003818605.1 Candidatus Zhuqueibacterota bacterium
GCTTACGACCGCATTCTGGCTACGCGTTTCGGAGTAGCGGCGGTGGAAGCCGTGGCGGAAGGCAAGTTCGATCACTTTATCGCACTGCAAGGCGGAAACCTCATTCCGGTTCCCATTGCCGACGGCACGGGCCAAACCAAGACCGCCGATCCGAAACTCTTCGAGGTGGCGGAGATATTCTTCGGATAACCTGACCGGGCAGGGCAAGGCCCAAGAGCCCTGCCACGGCGTAAAACCGTAACACACCCGGTGCCATTGCGACTCGGGAGAGTCACAACGGCGATATTCAATAACAAGGAACTCTACATGTCACAGGAAGACAAGCTGCTCGAACTGGTAAGTGAAGTCGCGGAAACATTCGATTGGGAGGACTTCACGGAGAATACGGATGTGGATATTCTGGAAAGCGAAGAAATGCCGCATCTGTACTCGGACATCGTTCGGGATGGAGCCGTCTTCCGCATGTTCATTCTCGATCATATCAGCGATCTGGACAACGACATTCCGGATTTGTTCGACGTTTACCGCGAATTCGAAGCGGAATTTGAAGACATTGAACAGGCCACGCTGGTCTGGCGGTCGGCGGATGAGGACGATTTCTGGTACATGCGCCGCACGGACGAAGGCGATATCGGGCTTTTCCATTCCGATTTCAGCCTTGATGAAGACGAAGATGAAGAGGAAGAGGAAGAAGAAGAAAAAGAGGGGAACGGGAAGAAGATCTGAAGAAAGGACGAAGGATGAGGGATGAAGGATGAACCAGACGAAATCCTTCGCCGATGACGAGAGGGATTCTGGACGCCCGCTCGCAAGAGTAAAGAGCGTGCGGTGTCCAGAATGACCACAAAGAGATGATCACAACACAATTTCAGATAGGGAGAGACACACATGGCGCTGCGCATTGCGATTAACGGTTTCGGCCGCATCGGGCGGCTGGTGTTTCGCGCGGGATTCAAAGATCCGCGTTTCGAATTCGTGGTGATGAACGACATCACCGATGCGAAAACTCTCGCACACCTGTTGAAGTACGACTCCACGCATGGCCGCTTTCCGGGCAAGGTTGAAGTAGCCGCTGACGGCTTCTTGGTGGACGGTAAAAAGTTGAAAGTACTCGCGGAAAAAGATCCCACGAAGCTGCCGTGGAAAGCGCTGAACATTGACATCGTAGTAGAATCCACCGGCGCAAAGTCTTTTCGGGACCGCAAGGGTGTGCAGCAGCACATTGACGCGGGCGCGAAAAAGGTGCTGCTTACCGTGCCGTCGAAAGATGAAATTGACGCCACGATTGTTTGCGGAGTCAACGACCACGATCTGAAGCCCGAACACAAACTCGTATCCAATGCTTCCTGTACGACCAACTGCGTCGCTCCGATGGCAAAAATTCTGCATGAGAATTTCGGTATCGAATGGGCCTTCATGACCACGATCCACTCGTTCACGAACGATCAGAACGTGCTCGACGCGCCGCATTCGGACTTGCGCCGCGCGCGCACGGCCGCGCATAGCATTATTCCGACCACCACCGGCGCGGCCCGCACGGTGGGCAAGATCATGAAGGATCTGAAGGGCAAGATTGACGGCACCGCGCTGCGCGTTCCCACCGTGGACGGCTCGATTACCGATCTGGTGGTCATTGCGCAGAAAGACGTGACCATCGAAGCCATCAACGCCGCCTTCAAGAAAGCCGCCGACGGCCCGATGAAGGGCGTTTTGGAATACACCGAAGATGAAATCGTATCGTGCGACATTATCGGCAATCCGCACTCCTGTATTTTCGACGCGAAGTCCACGATGGTACTCGGTCCGCGCATGCTGAAGGTATTCGGCTGGTACGACAACGAGTGGGGCTATTCCTGCCGCTGTATTGATCTGCTGCATAAAATGGGAGTCTGACACGCGCGATAAAGCAGCCGGCAAATCACGCCGGGAAACCGATCAGAAATCCGCTGAAACTGTTGCACAAACCGGACGGAAGTTCGATCCGGAATACGAAGCGATGAAGGCCAAGCTCGCGCAGTTGTGGAAGGAATGCGCTCTGGCGGGGATGCCGGAATTTACCGTAGTTGCAGAGAGCATTGAAGCGAATTTCATGCATTCTCTGCGGCGCATCACCGCGCAGGATATGGCTTATGTGATGGACGCGCGCGGGGATCGGGCTATCCGCTGGTTCAGCAATTCCCTGCCTGCGTGGGCCAGTCCTCTCGGTCCGCAGCTTCGCTTGCTGCTGAAAATGCTGCGCGACGTAGTGGCCGGAGAATTTCGCGCACCGTGGAAAACCATGGCGGCCATCACGCTGGCCTTGCTGGACATCGGTAATCCGATGAATTACTTGCCGGATTCCTTGCCGGGTATCGGCCACATTGATGATGCGCTGGTTGTGGCCTTGTGCGTTTCCGTTGTCCGCAAGGATTTACAGCGGTATGCTACGGCCAAAAATATTGATCTGGCCGACTACGGATTCTGATGGCGGTTGCGCGAAACCTTGACCGCTTTCCGCCCGATTTCATGTTCAGTTTATCGAACGAAGAGTTCGATATCTTGAAGTTCCATTTTGGTACATCCAGTTGGTGTGGTACACGGAAATTGCCCCGCGCCTTCACCGAGCAGGGCGTGGCCATGCTGTCAAGCGTATAGAATCGAAAAGGATTTCCCATCCGCCGCGGCAGGGCTCTTCAGTTCGCCCTGCCCGGACACTGGATTTTTAGCATGCTCCGCCGCCACAGCAGAATCAGTTTTCCCGGCACTCTGCATTTTATCACAACGGTGACAAGCATTCGCAGCGATTGGTTCAGGCGTGAAGAACAGTGCCGCCGCATACTTTGGGAATTTGAGAAAAGCCGCGTGCGACATAATGTTCTTTGTCTCGGATATGTCCTGATGCCGGATCATCTTCATGCCGTTCTGCTTCAATCGGTGGATGGTCTCCAGATTGCCGCCATGCTACGGGATTTTAAGGCGGCAACGGCGTTACGGTGTCGGCCTGATGAATTCGGGAACAGCAGCTTTTGGCGGAGGCGTTATAATGATGTCCCGCTCCCCGGCGTCAATGCATTGCACCGTCGGCTCGAGTACATGCATAACAATCCCGTTAAGCGAGGTTTCGTTGTCGAACCGATAGAGTGGCCGTGGTCAAGCATCCATGACTTCATGGGGACGTCATCGGGGATCGTTCGAATCGCTGTGGATATGGTTCCTGTAAGGTTATAATGTCGTATGCCGGACATGGCAAGTTCAAAGAGTCATGCCGCGGCGATGGAAAAAATATTGATCTGGCCGACTACGGATTCTGATCACTCGGATACTCTTCTATATTTCGTGAAGCACTTTCACAGAAAAAACAACTTATTGGAGCACTTTCAATGTTCGATCTTTCGCAATCTCCCTATTTGTTCAAACACAAGGACATTTCCGAGATACGGGACAAGTTAGCCCAACAGCTTCCGAGTCATGCAGAGATCACGATTGAAGGGGAGCAATCGAAGATAATTCGGATTCGCGACGGACAATGGCGCGGTGCATCGTTGCACTTGGACTATACTTCTGAACAAGTGCAATTAACGAGAATTGTCTATACCATTCCAAGTTTCGGAGCTAAGGTTATCCTGTTCTGTTGTTCCGTCGTCGCGGTTTCAATAATTGTTACGTTGCTTTTAAGTGCAATGATCGGAGAATTTGTACCGGTGATGGGCGGACTTGGCGGCGTTGCCGGATTTGTAATGTATTCCATCATAAAAGCCGTGGTCGTCATGATAATATCGAACTCATGGTCGATCGATCTGCATCCGGCGATTGAAAATGTTTAAATTCACTTAAACGGATTGACCAATCAACCGTTTCACTCAGAGCGCGGAACGAAGCAAATTACAGCTATATTTTCAGCCGTCAAGCAATAGACACGCCAACATCAGCGAAATACTTGGCACGTTTGCATAAAGTATGAAGCGGCCGGCGATGATGCGGCGAATATTGACGCGGTTCACGGCCGGACGGCGAAGAGCGGAAACGGCGGAACGAAGACAAAGGGATTCCGCCGCGGTAGGGCTTTTCAGTATTGCCCTGCCCGGACACTGGATCTTTGGAATGCTCCGCCGCCACAGCAGAATCAGTTTTCCCGGCTCTCTGCATTTTATCACAACGGTGAAAAGCATCCATGACTTTATGGGGAAGTCATCGGGAATCGTTCGAATCGCTGTGGATATGGTTCCTGTAAGGTTATAATGTCGTATGCCGGGCATGGCAAGTTCAAAGAGCCATGCCGCGGCGGGAAAAGATAAGAGAAGATTCCGGGCGGGTCTGGAGACCCGCCTCAGCGGAGAAAGGGAAATGAACAAGAAGACCATTGATCAGGTGGATGTGAAGGGCAAGCGCGTTTTGGTCCGCGTGGATTTCAACGTGCCTTTGGATGAAGGCAAGGTGGCCGACGATACGCGCATTCGCGAAAGCCTGCCCACGATCAAGAAAATCATTGCCGCGGGCGGCAAGTGCATTCTCATGAGCCACCTCGGACGGCCCAAGGGCAAGCGCGCGATGGAATTCAGTCTGAATCCCGCGGCCCAGCGGCTTTCAGAGTTGATCAATCAACCGGTGCTCATGGCTCCCGACTGCGTGGGCGATGAAGTCGAACGCGTAGTGAATCAGCTCAAGTCCAGCCAAGTCGTGATGCTCGAGAACCTGCGCTTCCACCCGGAAGAAGAGAAAAACGATCCTGCCTTTTCCGAGCAGCTTGCCAAGCTCGGCGATATCTATGTGAATGACGCTTTCGGCAGCGCGCACCGCGCTCACGCTTCCACCGAAGGAGTCACGAAGTTCCTCAAGATAGCTGTGGCCGGCTACCTAATGAAGAAGGAACTTGACTATCTCGGCCAAGCCCTCGCTAATCCCGCCCGTCCGTTTGTGGCCGTATTAGGCGGATCGAAAATTTCCGGCAAGATTGACGTGATCGAAAATCTGCTGGACAAGGTGGATGCGATTCTGATCGGCGGCGGCATGGCCTATACGTTTTTCAAATCCATGGGCGAGGAAATCGGCAACTCCATCGTTGAACTGGATAAAGTGGATCTTGCTCACAGCCTTATCAAGCGCGCTGCCACGGGAAAAACCAAGCTGGTTTTGCCCTCCGATTCACGAGTTGCCGAAGAATTAAAAGCGGGTGTGAAAACCGAAATCCGCAGCAATCGCGAACTGCGCGAAAACGACACGGCGGGAGATATCGGCCCAGCGGCGGAAAAGGAATACGCGGAGATCATTCGCAAGGCTAAGACGATTGTCTGGAACGGCCCGATGGGCGTATTCGAAATAGCCGAATTTGCACACGGAACCAAAGCGGTTGCCGAAGCATTGGTTGAAGCAACTAAAGCGGGGGCGGTTTCCGTGGTCGGAGGCGGAGATTCGGCGGCCGCGATCAAGAAATTTAGTATGGAAGATAAGGTTTCGCACGTCTCCACCGGAGGCGGGGCAAGCTTAGAGTTTTTAGAAGGCAAGGCACTGCCCGGTGTGGTAGCCTTGAATGACGTTTAAGAGTTAGGAATCATGATACTTGCAGCAAACTGGAAGATGAACAAAACCGCCGCCGAGGCCGCGAGCTTTGTGCAGGGCTATGCGGGCGGTTTGAGTGAATGGGTAGTCCCGACGGTTCTGCTTGTCCCCTTCACGACGATCCCCGCCGTGGCGGAAGCATGCAGCCACACCGGTATTCCCAAACAACGGCTTGCGTATGGCGCTCAAAATTTTTATTATGAGGCGGCAGGTGCGTTCACTGGGGAAGTCTCGGCAGATCAATTACTTGAATTTGGCTGCCGGCATGTGATCTGTGGCCATAGCGAGAGGCGGCACGTTTTCGGCGAAAGCGACGATCTTATCGGGAAGAAAGTGCGGCGGGCCGTGGACAAGGATCTCGTGCCGATTTTTTGTATCGGGGAGACTTTGCCCGAACGCGAATCCGGCCAATTGGAATCGGTATTGACCCGGCAAATTGAAGAAGGATTGTCGGGAGTTTCAGCGACCAACCTGTCCAAGGTCGTAATGGCCTACGAACCGGTTTGGGCGATTGGAACCGGAGTGGTAGCCACTCCGGAGCAGGCCGAAGAAGCGCACGCGTTTGTTCGCAAGCTGCTGGTATCGTCGTTCGGCGCATCCGCTTCGCGTGTGCCGATTCTCTACGGCGGCAGCGTGAATGCGGAAAACGCATATACTTTAATGATCCGTCCCGGAATTGACGGCGCGCTGGTGGGCGGAGCAAGTTTGAAAGTGGAGAGCCTGTTGGCGCTGCACGCCGCCTGCGTGAAAGCGGCGAAGGAAAAAGGCGAAGCCTGATCGTTGTTTAAAACAAGAAGAAATTAGGATAGAGCATGATCTACGGAATTCTGATTGCTTTGCAGATGATTATTTCGGTTTTACTGGTCGTTACGATTCTTCTGCAGAGTTCGAAAGGCGGCGGCCTGGCCGGTATTGCCGGCGGCAGCATGACCTCTACAGTTTTCGGCGGGCGAAGCGCGGCCAATTTTCTTTCCAAGGCCACGACGATTTTAGCGGCCGTGTTTATGATTAACTGCCTGTTGATGGCCGTTATTTCCACGAAACGCACAACGACAACGTCGGTGACGCAGCAGGCCGTGCAAGGAGAATCGCCCGTTCCGAGCGGCGCTCCGCAAGCTCCGGCCGGCGATCAAGGCACTCCCGCGCCGCAGCAGCCGTAATGCGTATAAATTAGAAATTAGAAATGAGAAATTTGAAAAGGATTTCTCATTTCGAGTTTCTCATTTCACATTTTGTTTTTGCCCGAGTGGTGAAATTGGTAGACACACTATCTTGAGGGGGTAGCGCCGAAAGGTATCCCGGTTCGAATCCGGGCTCGGGCACAAAGGAACGGATGAAGGATGAGGGATGAAGCCCGAAATCCGGAATCCTGTTCACGGTTTGCGGAAGAATTCGGCGGTGAAGGAACGGCTCTTCAGGCATGCATGACAGCGGCGGCGAACAGAGAGAGGAGAACGGATTCATGAAAACTTCGGCACGCACGGAAGGCGACGTGATGGTGGTCAGCCTGCAGGGGAAAATCATCAGCAGTCAGGATACGGCTGATCTGCACGGCGAGATTCGCAAGGCCATCGAAAACTCCATTCACAAAGTTGTTCTCGATATGGCGGGAATGGATTGGATGAATTCCACGGGACTGGGAGCCATCGTGGCGGTGTCCGGACGGCTGAAAAACGCGGACGGCACGCTGAAGCTCGCGGCGATGAACGAAACGGTATCGAATCTCTTTCAACTGAACAAGCTGAATCTTATTTTCGAAATCCATCCGACCGTGGCCGCGGCGGTGGCCAGCTTCAAGTAGAAAACTGAAATCTGAAAGCGGAGAGCGGAAAAGAGCTTGACGCTGGATGCGGATATGAAAATCCCGGCATGTGAATGCCGGGATTTTCAGTTGGACGCTTTCGCTTATTCGGTACGTTCCTCCACCCAGCGCACCCCCAGCGTGATAGCGGCATTCGTACAGAGAATAATCAGCACGGCCAGAGGCACGAAATCCTCCGTTCCCGCCAAACCGTGCGCGGCTGGAAGTGTGGCCAATACCGCTGTCGCCAAGCCGCGCGGCATAAACAGAAACAGCACGCGTGCCCCGACCCGCTCCATGCCGTCCGGACGACCCCAATAGCTCAAACGAACGGCCAGCATTCGTGCGGCCAGCACAAGAACGTATATCGCGATTCCTTCCGCGATGGTCATCAGTGTCATCTTGAACGGATCGAACAGCATGCCGAGGAACACGAAGAAGAACGTGCGCACCAGAAACGTCAATTCCGCATGGAACCGTTTGATATCCTCTCCGCCCAATTGTTCTTCCATTCGTTCCATATGAACACGAGGGAACAATCGGGCAATGACGTGTGGACCGTTGCTGAAAGTCAGACTGAACATGAAAACGCCGAAAACTCCTGAACTGTGCAGCGCTTCGCTGACAGAATAAACGATCAGCATTCCGGCAAAAGTCATGAGATACAATAGAGGCTGACCGGCCAGTTTTTTTAGCACCCAAATCCACGCCGCTCCCGCGCCGATGCCGACCACCAGAGCGCCCGTCAGCGAACTGAAAATCACGGGGCCGAGTTGATCTATGCCTTCGCGTCCCGTAACGAGATTGAGAACGATCACTGTAAACAGGACCGCAATGGCATCCGACAGCGAACTTTCAAGTTCGAGAATCGTACGGATCCGCCCCTCGACTTTAACTTGCCGGATAAGCGGAATAACGATTGCGGCACTCGTACAGGCAACCGCCGAAGACAGCAATGTTGAAGTGAGCCACGAACGCGTAAAAACGAAATGCGCAAGCGCAAGAACAAGCATAAACGACAAAATGAACGAACCGCCCAGCAGCTTCAGCGTCTGCCGCCAGCTTGTCATCATGTGTTCGAAATCCAGATGCAAGCCGCCTTCAAACAGAATGACCAGTAAAGCGAACGCGCCGAAGTAGGGCGCGGCGATTTCCACCCAATCAGGCTGCACGCCCAACAGCGCGCGCAAACCGAATCCCGTGACAATCAGCAGCAGCGAATCGGGTATGCGCGTGATGCGGAACAGCCAATTCCCGATGAATCCTAAGCAGATGACAGCCGCAATCATGAAGAAGAATACGGATACGTTCATATTGTTATCGTCTCCTTCCTTCTCCGTAGTGTTACAAAACGACCGGCATGCTGCCCGGATAATACCAATCGAGAATCCGGGGCACGCTCATTCCCGCCTTTGCCATCGCGCAGGCTCCAAGTTGGCAGAG
Organism: Candidatus Zhuqueibacterota bacterium; assembly: GCA_003818605.1. Classification (GTDB taxonomy): domain Bacteria; phylum Electryoneota; class RPQS01; order RPQS01; family RPQS01; genus RPQS01. Next base: position 8,780 of record RPQS01000038.1, read on the forward strand.
GCCCACGCCGTGACCCCAGCCGCCGCCGATGAGCGTGATTTGAGCGGAAGAATTTTCCGTCACGAAATAGGATGAGGGTAAGTGCGACGGAGACAGCGCGCGGCGGATGTTCAATTCTCCGTAGACGCGCAGCGTGCGTTCGCTGCCCAAAATATCCAGAATCAAAATGCGTCCCGATTGTCCGCGCTTAACGGATCGAAGTTCACGAACCTTGCCCACCGCCGTTCCGGTTTTTTCCTCCACCAGCGCGCCTAACTTTTCCGGCGCATGCGAATATTTCCAGCGAAACAAGGGGTCCTTGTCCCACGGATCGGGATAAGGATAGTGCTTGGGATTGCAGAAAGCCTTCGGAGGTTCTACGAGAGAAATGCGCGCGGAATCATCATCATTTATATTTCTCGTATAGTATTCGCCGCACGGCCTTACCGCAAAATAGGCCGGACCTTCCCCTCCCCACACCGCCTCGTATTTTTCCGAGAGTCCGCCGCAGGACTTCGCATAGCGCGCATCCACCACGCGGTTTTCATCGAGCAGAACCTGTCCCGCCGTAGCCCGCACCGGTTCGATGACCGCTTGGGCTTCGCGCTGCGTGCCTTGATAGCATTGGCAATGGTCATCGTTGCAAACGTCAAAACCGTCGGCGCGATGATGACGGTTGGCCGTAGCCAGTACCGTGGAACGCGCGCAAATTGCTTGCGCCTGCGAAAACGCGGGCGGCAAATCGCTGCGCATTTCGCTGCCGACTGTGCTTTCTAAATACATTTCCATCGGTAAACGATTGACGGCGGTAAGTTCGTGCCCGGGAGAGAACAGCGAAAGAATTCCGCGATACGATAGAGTCTCTTTACGCTGCCAATGAAAACCGCGCCCGATAGGAACGTGGTGCAGACGGAAGACGCTATTCGCATCCAGCGGAACCATGCGCACTTCTAAAATCCGCGCGGAAAACTCGCCGAGTGAAAATCCGAATGGCGCGGACGGTTCTGCCTTTTCCAGTTTAACAATCATGAACGCAAGCGGATCCAAACCGGGCAGTTCGCGAAGCTCAGCGGCAACGGCTTCCGCATCGCTGCGGCTGCCGCATTGAACTACCGGCCACCACACGCGATTATCCAATTCCCGCCCGTTCGCTTCCCATTTTTTTCCGGCTTCCAAAATGTCCAAATCCAAATTTGGGCGGGATGCTTGCAGCGGCGTGAGCATTTGTTCCGCGCGCGCGGACGAAAACATCTCTCCCAAACGGATTCCGTAAGTTGCCGCAGATTGCGATGCGGGAAGCTGCGCGGAAAATTTACCGGTGGTTTTAGCCAGATTCAGATAGCGGCAGCAATCCATCCGGCACTGCACGGCATATTCGCCGGTAAGTTCGCCGGATATATTTTCTTCTTCCCACAAAAGGCCGATATCAACGGAAAAATTCATTTGCGAATCGGTTTGGTCAGATGAAAGGCAACGTCATACAAAAAGGCGATCAGCAGCAGAACAACAAACGCAATCACCGATTCCGTGCCCGATCCCCAAAACATGAGCTGGCAGACCGCGCGCAAAATATAAAAGCCGGCAATCGCGGCGGTAACGAATCTTCCGAGCCGCGTGTCCAGCATTTCGCGGCGAAACACGATGGAGAGAACGGCGAAGACCGCGAGACCGAAAATCACGCCGATGTTCAGCACTTGTATGATTGCGCGATTATCCGCCGAAAGCGAAGCCAGCCCATTCGGCCAATCAAAAATCTTCCAGAACATGATGTGGAATACGACCAGCAGCGCATTCAGAATGCCGCCGATGATAAGCAGTGTATAAGGCATAAAATCTCCTGTGCCGCAGCGAGGGGTGTCCCGACTCCACGCGCGTTCTCCGATTCCGGCCGGGTTGCGCGATCCTTCCGAAGACGTCGGAAAAAGCTTAACCCGGCTCGGCGGAATAGACTCGCAATTCTTATGTCAGCGCGTATGCAAACACCGCCGCCGCCGTGACTAAATTCAGGCTCTCGGCGCAACCCGCTGGTTTGAGTGTGAGGTGGTGTGTGCAGAGTTTGGAGATGTTTTCAGAAAGACCGCGCGTCTCGTGACCGAGAACCAGCAGAATGGGCGGCTTCAGGTTCTGCGGTTTGCGCAAGGACTCCCCGCTGTGCGCAACCGCCGCCACGGAGGATCCCGGCCAATCGTGGAGGAGTTTTTCGAAATCCGTTCCGCTTCGCACCGGCTGACTGAACAGCGAGCCCATGCTGCCGCGTACGACTTTCGGGTTCCAAATCTCCGTCGAGTCCGAACCTAAATGCAATTCGGATGCTCCGAAAAAGTCGGCCACGCGAATCAGTGCACCGCAATTTCCCGGATCGGAAACCTGCTCGCAAGCCAGAGACAGTTTTCCCGCACGCGCCGGCAGCTCAAAGGTGTTGGCGACGGCCACAATTCCCTGACTGTTTTCCACTTTCGCGAAGCGGTCGAATGTGGGAGTATTGAGAGCAAAAACGGGAACTCGTGCGGGGAATTCCCCCAGCCAGTTATCGTATTCGGCGGCGAGAATCAGCACCGCTTCGATTTTGGCGCGAGCGCGCACCGCTTCGCGTACGCAGACGTCTCCCTCGATGAGGAATTGTCCGTGTTCTTTGCGGAATTTTTTCTGCGTCAGCCGCGACCATTCCGTAATCTGGCGGCGCGTAGGAGTGGAGGATGTTGTATCTGTCATATTTGATCTCAGAAGTGAAAACGAAGTGAAGCCATCGGCACGGGCGGAGGAGTCATTTTATAAGGCAATCCGTTATTCGCGGAATAGCGCGGCATATCGAGATCCAATCCGAGTCCGATCTTTTGCTTGCCGTGCATCTCCGCACTTTTCGCGCGAAGGGCGTAGGCTGCGATAAATCCGCCCGTTGCTCCCAATGTGGCTCCTGTCCAATAAACGGCACTGGCGGATTCACCTTCCGGAGATGCCAATGTGACCAAACCCAGACCGAACAGCCCTCCGGCCAATTCACCGAGGTTGATGATCGCGCCGTCATCCGTGTCAAAATCGCGATCCTGAATCAGGACGTGTCCTACCGCCAGACCGGCAATCGTCCCGGCAATCGCGGAGTAAGTGTACACGTATTCATTTTCAGGATCCGCATAATCCACACACGTGATCGGTATCATCGCGCCGAGAATTCCGGTTCCTCGAAGAACATATCCATCGCCGCGCGTGTAATCATTATTTCGCGCGAGCACCGCGCCGGAGGCAAGTCCCGCCCCCGATCCGGCCAGCACCCAAGCGCCAATCGCACGTTCATGATCTTCGGAGAAGCATCCGGTCACGTGCGCCATGCCCAGACCGATGGCCGAACCGAAATCACCCATGAGTCCGACGGCGTAAGCATCGCCGTCGCTCAATTTCGCAGAGGCGGCGATTTTTGCTCCGATGATTTCTTCTGTCACGCTGGTAAAGACGGCTTGGGCGAGCACGCCGCGGGACATGTCATCGCCTTGCTCGACCAGTCCCAGCATAATTCCGTGTCCGATGCCGCGCGATGCACCCCACATTGCCAGCGTTGCCGAGCCCTTGCTGATGGAGGTGTGTTCCGTGAGAAACATCGGCAGAAAGTATCCGGCTGCGGATGTGATCAAATACAAACCTCCCGCCGCCGCGCCCTCAATCTCCGCCGCCGCCGGAAGCGCCCATCCATGATAAAGAATGGACAACACCAGCGTGCCGCCGATCAGGGATGTGCGCCCGCTTTGATCCAGAAGAATGGACGGCGCGCGCTCATAGATAGCTGAAGAAACCTGCTGCCGAAGTTCCGCCGCTTCCACACCGCTCAGCGGACGATGGATGCGCATCACTTTTCCGCTGTCTTCATACGATATTTCCAGAGTGTACGTGGAATCCGTAAAGCGATATAAGGCGGCGCTCCGGAAACTCGGATACTCGGGAAACAGACCAAGCTTCGTCTTCAATTCCGCGTCAATCCGTTCAATGCGTCCCGTAGAATCGAACGGTATCAGCGTCTCTTGTGCGTAAGCCATTGCGGCTGTCACGCAAAGGAACAGCATTATTCCGTACAGACGCCTGCTCATAGTCGTCCTCACTTTTCGGAAGGACATTCGGAATGATTCACGGCAGGACACCGGCTCAGATTTGCGCCCGTCTCTCGATACGCTGTGCGCAATAGATCGGAATCCAGCCATGGACTCCGTGGGAATCCGAACAAAACCACCACCCCGACGCTTCGTCTTCCACAGTAAGGATATCGCCGATAGCGACCGTCAATTCCAGTGCATTATAGTCGCGCTTGATGATTGCATGTTCGCCGCGAATTTCCAGATACGCTTCCGGAACCCAGTTGCCGATGCCGCTCGGCGCGATGCACCAGATCCAGCCGGGGAATTCGTCATCGCGGCGGCCGGCTTTCAATTCTTCGCCTTGGCGAACAGCCATGAATTCCGTAAACGTCGGCACATGCGGGCGATGAACACGGACTACAAAAGACATCGTCGCTCCTTCCGATCAGTTCATGCCGGAAATGAACTGTCAGCTCGTTTTCAGAAAGCCGGCTTTCCATAGGCCAATCGCGCCGATGAGAGTCACTAAATAACACAACGCGGCGGGAACCGGGTTCAGCATGACCGAATAGCCAATGGCCAGCGTCAGCCCGATTACTAATGCCATTCCCCAAATCCAACCCATCAAAGGCTGCGAAACGCGCGCGGGCTGCGGAGTGATCTGACCGTGCGCACGCGACCATTTGCGGACGGCTCCCCATACTCCCACGGGTTTAGTGCGGCGATAAAATTCCGCCAGATTGTCCATCGGCGCGGGTTTCGAGATTAGAGTGACAATAATCCAAATTATCGCCGAGCCGAATGTAATCAACAGGAGCCGCCCGCCGTACGGAAGCGGCACATTAAATAAAATGAGTGTGATCGCGCTGGAAGCTATCATCGCGCTGATTTCGCTCCACGCATTAATCCGCCACCAAAACCAGCGCAGCACATAGACCGGCCCCGTTCCCGCGCCAAAAGCAATGATAAATTTAAATGCTTCGGTTACGCTTTCGGTCAGATAGGCCGCGAGCCCCGCGCCGATAAGCACGACAACGGTCGCCGCTTTGCTGATCCACAGATAATGCGACTCCGAGCGATTCTTTACCAGAAACGGCCGATAGAAATCATGCATAAGATAGCTGGCACCCCAATTCAATTGGGAGGAGATGGTGCTCATGAATGCCGCAAGCAGCGAAGCGACCAGCAGTCCTTTCAGTCCAAAGGGCAGAATTTCCATCATGAGCTGCGGATAGGCCATTTCGGGATCGGCAATACTGGGATAGAGAACCATCGAAGCCAACGCCACCAAGATCCACGGCCAGGAGCGAAAAGCGAGATTCGTGAGACTGTACCACAGCGTGGCCAAAAGAGCATGCTGCTCGTTTTTGCACGAATTTTGCCGTTGAATGATTTTACCGCCGCCATCGGAGTTGACATTGGCCCACCACGTGACCGCGATATACGTGATCAATCCCATGAAGGCCGGAGTCCAGAAATCCGCGGAAAAGAAACCGCCCGCGCCCGGCGCGGGAGCCATATTCAACATGTCGGGTTTGGAAACCGACGTGGCCACCGCATCATGCAACGCGGATAATCCGCCGACTTTTTTTACGGCGTATACCGCGAAAATTATCGCGCCGCCCTGCGCAATCACGTATTGCACAAGATCCGTCAGCGCTACACCCCACATTCCGGAAAGCAGCGTGTACGAAAACGCGAGTCCGGTGAATACGATAATGGAAAGTGGCTTGTCCCATCCTACGGCGGCATTCATGATCTTGTATATGGCCAGAATCACCCAGCCCATGGCGATGACGTTAATGGGGAGCGCCAGCCACAACGCGCGAAAACCGCGCAATAAACGGGACGCCTTGCCCGAGCCGTAGCGGAGTTCGGTCAGCTCCACGTCCGTCAAGACCTTTGCCCGCCGCCACAACGGAGCCAGAAAGAACGTGGCGAACAGCGATCCGATGCCGAAACACCACCACTGCCAGTTTTCATAGATGCCGACCGTGCGGACCAGCTTGGTGACATAGAGCGGAGTATCGCAGGAAAAAGACGTGGCGACCATCGAGGTTCCCGCGATCCACCACGGAAGCGCCCGGCCCGCCAGGAAGTACTCCTCTGTGGAACGGTGGGCGCGGCGCGTCATGACAACGCCCACAATCAGGCTGAGGACGTTGTAGGCGATGATGATCACCCAGTCTACAGTATGCAGGTTGCCGATGGGATCACCTCGATGAAAAAAAGGTGTGAGGCGTGATTTTCCGATAAAGTAACAAGAATCCCTGTGAAAGGCAACAGGCGGGAGGATTTTTCGAATTCTTCGTCGTTTTGGGCAAGAAAAAACCCGGCCTGAAAGGACCGGGGAAGGATTCAGAGAAGAAAGAAGTTACGCTTCGATTTCCGCCGTTTCTTTGGCCGTGGGGAAAGTGAGCCGAATTTCCGTGCCTTCGCCGAATTGCGACTTCAATTCCAGCCGCGCACCGTGGTTTTCCGCGACGTTCTGGACAATGCACATTCCCAGACCGGTGCCGCCCGCATTTCCGCGCGTCGTGAAATAAGGCTGGAAGACACGCGGCAGTACGTCGGGGTGAATCCCGCCGCCCGTATCCCGGATCAGGACTTCTACCGCTTCACCCTCGGTATGCACGTTGACCGTCAGCGTGCCCTGACCTTTTTCACGGATGGCATGCGCCGAATTGAGAATCATATTGATGATGGCGCTTTCCAGACCGTGCGCGTCTCCCAGCACCGGCGGCAGATTCTCGCCGATATCCACTTCGAGTTTATACCCGCGATTACCGGAATCTCTGGAAAATCCTTTCAGCGTGCCGGTGGTGCTCTCCATCATTTCTACGGTGCTGCGAATCAGCTCGCCCATGTCGAGCGAGACGAAAGCGGATTTGACCGGCTTGGTCAAATGCTTCAAGTCGAGCGCGATTTTCTCTATCCGCTCGGACAGCGCGGAAATCGTATCCAGATCCTTCTCCACTCCGTCGGCCAGCGGGACGCCCATGTTTTTCAGGCGCAGCGCCAAAAGTTCCACGCGGCCTTTGACCGGCTGCAGGCTGTTGTTGATTTCGTGCGCGATGCCGCCTGCAAGTTGATTAATCGTGGATTGCTTTTCCGATTCAATCAGCTTGCGTTCGAGCTGCTTCTGCAGCGTGACGTCTTCGAGAATCATGCCGACGCGTTCGTCGCCGCTCAGGTGCGATACGCGGAAGAACGAATAGGCTAACGTGCGGTCTCCCAAACCGAACACCGCGCGCCGGTTGCCGCCCTGCTGCAGAAACTCCTGAAGGTTTTGCAGTATTATCAGCATAGTCTCGCCGTCGCAGCAGCCGCTGTTCGCGAACGGCGTACCGCGACGCAGCGGAGTGCCGTTCAGCAGAGTCGAAGCCTGCGCGCTGACGTAGTCAATATGCAGACGACGGTCGAGAATAATCACGCCGTGCGGCTGGCTGTCGAGAATGGTATCCAGATATTCCTGCAGTTCGCGGTAGCGCGTGCTGGCTTTCTGCTCCGCTTCGATGAGTCGGGCGTTTTCCAAAGCCACGGCCGCGAGCTGCACAAAGCTTTCGAACAACACTAAGCTGGTCTGATCGAAAACTCCCGCCAAACGCGACGTGTCCACGTACGCCGCTCCGATCAACTTGCCTTTGGAAATCAGCGGTGCACCCATGATCGAACGCACCTGCATACGGGCAATGGACTGCTGCTTGGTTAAATCGGAAGCTCCCACAACGTCGTTGATCAGAATCGGACGCCGTCCCTCCAACACTTTGCGGATGATGGTATGCGAGGCCGCGTTTTCCGCGTCTTCAATCGCTCCCGTTTCCATGTTGCGGGCGACGCGGAAATTCCATTCCCCATGCTCGGACACTAGCACTAAGAAGCCGCGCTCGGCTCCCGTGAGTTCGAACGTAGCGTTCATGATGCGGTCGAGAATCGTGGACGTCGTCAGATCGCGATTCACATCCTCCACGAGGGACGCGAGCTTCTGTAGTCCGATTTCGACTCCTTCAACGGTATAGTCCGTCGGTTCCGGAGTCGTCCCGGAGGTCAGATCGTCCAGTTCATCGAAAAAGTCATCCGGCATGAGAGGGTCAATTTTCCTTTAACGAATTACGCAGTGTAATCGCTTCTTCACGAAAACGGCGAATCTGCGGCGAAGCTAAAAACCGCTCGCGGCTACTCTCGGAAAGGCGCGCGGCCACAGCTTTCAGCACCGTTGCCCCGCGACCGTATTCTTCGAGACCTTTCCGTACCGTACCCTCGGCAGCCAAATGCCGCGCGGTTGCCCAGTGGTACCTCCACAGAAGATCCGGATAGGCCGAAAGTTGTCGAACGATCCGGGGACGCTCGCGGGAATCAATCGTTTCTTGAGCAAAAAGAAGGCCATAGACCAGAGTGCGGGCGGCGGTGTAGGGATCCCATTTGATATCAGCCACTTTACGAGCTTGGGTCAGAGCCGTTTTAGCGCTTTCTATGTCGCCCTGCTCTGCCGCGATGGCGCAGGCGGTCAAATGCAGGTGAAGACGCGCCAGTGGATCACTGTCGTCGGACAGCAACGTCTGAGCTTGATCCAGCGCTTCCCGCGCTCCCTCTGTCCGTCCGCGCCGCGCCCGCAAGAGCGCAATGCCTTCCCAAGCCTGTCCTTCGCCTTTCCGCGCACCCACTTCATGCGCCGCGCGATAGGCGCGTTCGAGAACCGAGGATGCGTTTTCCAATTCTTCCAGCGCGAGCAGGAGTTTGCCCAAATACACGAGCGGTTCGATCTCACATTCGTAATCTTCGAGAGTACTCGCCAGAGAAACGGCTTCCTGAAAATACGCGTGCGCGCGCGGGAAATCCGCCCGGTAGTAGCTGAGTTCGCCGAGATTGCTCAAAATCTCAACTTGTTCCCGCGGCGAGTTCATCCGGCGGAACAGTCCCAGGGCTTTCAGATAATATTCTTCCGCTTCCGGCAGCGAGCCGGTTTCCAGTGAATCCACACCGAGATTATTGTAGATTCCCGCCAGCCGGTGTACGTCATTAATTTCGCTCGCGATTTCCGCGCATTTTTTCCACAGACTGCGGGCGTGCAGCCGGTCGCCGCTCTGTGCCGCCAATACTCCGAGGTTGTTGTACATGTTGGCGACGCCTTTGCGGTCATGCAGCGCTTCCTGGATTTCCAGACAGCGTCTCCAATATAGGGATGCGGCATCGGAATCGCCGCGATAAAACGCCAGAGTAGCAACGGTGTTCATCAGCATCGCCTGACCGGGATCCGTGCTCTGCGGAGGGACGCGGATTAAACCGTCTTCGGCCAGTTGGCGCGCTGTCTCTGCTTCCCCATGTTTAAAGGCGATCCATGCCAACGTCCCGTAGACAATTCCCGCGCGGCTGTCATGACCTTCCGGCAGGCGGGTCAAGCATTGCTCGAGAATCGTCTGCGCGTGTTCCGTGCGGCCCAGCTTTTCTTCGATCATGGCATAGCGGGACAGCCGTTCGAGATTTTCCGACGTAACTTCGACTTTGCCGTTGTTCAGATAATCGGCGAGATGCGCGGATGAGGCTTCGAGGTTGCCTTCCATATATTCGATGGCCACCAACGCATCCAGGATCACCGTCCAGATTTCTTCCGGCGGATTGTGCAGCAGGCAGGATTCGATCAGCCGCCGCACCCATTTGGTTTCCCCGTCTTCGAGCGCGCCGTGCAGGATCTGTCCGGCTTCCTGCGGCGGGATGGTCCACATGCCCGCGTAAAAATCGTGATACAGCCGCTCCCGTTTCCGGCGCCGCGCGTTCTCCGTTTGCAGCGATGACCAGGCGCGGGCCAATCGTTCGTGTATATCGCGCGACGTTTCTTCGTCGAGAATTCCTTCCAGAAAATCCGCAACTGCCGTAAACCGGAGGCTGAAACCTTCCGCGCCGTGGTGCAGCCAGCCGATGGTCTCCAGAGAGTTCAACGCGCGATGCAACGTGGCGGCGGGATGTTCCTCCTCCGCAAACATCTCGCGCAACACATCCTGCGGCAGCGGAGTTAAAGAACAGGCAAGATAGTACGCCAGCCGGCAGGCTTCCTCCGATTGATCCGCCAGCATGTGATCCATGTACTCGACCACCGTCGAGTGAACCGGACTTGCCCACGAACCGGGGAGCAATTCCCAACCGCCCAAACCGATGCGCAGCATTCCCGCTTCCAGCAATCGGTCGAGCTGATTCTGAATCGCACTGGCAAAGCCCATGGACTCGGAGAAAATCTGCTCGGCGAAGGAATCGGGGAATGAATTCTCGGGAAACGTCGCCGCGATGAATTCATGGACGCCTTTCAGATCGAGCGGCTGCAGAACGATTTCCCGGTGATGTCCGATCGCATCGAACGTCTGATCATCCAGATGCGTCGTCCCGATCACGCACCAAATGCCGTTCTCGCGCGCTTTTCGCAGGATAGGATTCAGACGGATGTTCGGAATATCCGAAGCATCCGGGATCAAGAGAACGCGGTCGCGGCATTCTTCGTTCAGAGCAACTGCGGTGTCGGCGATGCATACGTTGATGCCGTCTACGGACAATCGCGCGCCAAAATCGCGAAGCATCCGCCGCCGCCCCAAGCCGTGCGGCCCGAGCAGAACAACGGCCGGCGGATTTCCGCCGTGTTGGATGCTCGTTTTTAATTCCTGAAGCGTTTGGCGCGCCGTTATGTTGGTGACCGACGTCGCGGAGCGGATGTACGCGCGGCGCGTAACTTCGGTTTCGAGCGGGAAGTCGGTGCCTTCACGTTCGTTGAGCAGCGCAATAGCATGCCTTGCTGACGGCGGGCGGTCTTCGGGTTTCAAACGAACCATCGCGCTGATCACATCGGAGAGTCCTACGGGCAAGTCGGGGCGGAAGCGCAAGGGAGGGGGAGCTTCTTCCTGACATCTTTGGCGCGAAGCGGTGAGAGAATCCTTCCCTTCAAATGGCAACCGTCCGGTGGCCAGGCGATAGAGCATCATGCCGGCGGCGTAGATATCCGTGGCTGCCGTTGCTTTCTGTTCGGCAATCAGCTCGGGAGCCATGTAATCTACCGTTCCGCCGGTTGCGATATCTTGCCCGCGTCGCGCCGCCAGACCGAAATCCAGAAGTTTCAGGGACTCCACCTGACCTTCCGCATTTAAACACCCCAGCACATTTTCGGGTTTGATGTCGCGATGCAGAAGTCCCCGACTGTGAAGAAAAGCGAGCGCTCGGCACAGTTTGACCAGCACAACATGAAGCTGGCTTGCCTTCCATTTCGGAATCAGCTCGTGGATCGGCCGGCCTTCAATGTATTCGTAAGTGAAGTAGAGGGTGTTTTCCGGGGGAGGCAGGGTTCCGAAGTCGTAGACTTCCGGAATATTCGGATGAACTACTCCGCTGATATGGCTGAATTCGGCTTTGAAGCCGTCAACGTCGCAGCTTTCCAACCCTTGCTTCATGGTTTTTAATGCCATGATTTTATTATCTCTGCGAGTGTCCTCGACGAGACAAACGACTCCCATGCCACCGGAACCGATGGTTTTTAGGATTCGGTAACGTGAAGCAAGAATGTCGGAATCGGCCATTTACTCACAAGGGGTTTGAGGCACCTCCCTCGTGTTATCGTCAAATTGAGCCCCACTCTTGACTTGCTTCACTCTCGAAAACAGATATTTAGCGGTGTGAAGAGAATAAAAAAACCGGCCGCCTGCGGCGGCCGGAGTTGAACCTTTGTAAAGAAATTTCGTGGTCAGACGAAAGGTTTACGAAATGATGTACCGGCTGAAGTGATCGGTCTGAGCCGAAACCGTCATTTTTGTAACATCAACATCACTGGGCAACGGCTCGAATGTTTCGGGGTCGGCCATGTAGACTATGCTGAGCGGCGGCGGCGTGGCGTTAGTGCCGTTGTTCGCATACTGCGTTCCCGCATAGCTCAACACGATGGTTACCGGAACATTAAAGCGGAATGGGCTGGGTCCGCAATCAATCGCAATACCGGTCACGGATCCATAAGCAATCGTGATCGTCATGAAATCATCTACGGCTCCGGCGGGAATAATCACGCGATGCGCGCCGAGTGAAATGGTGCAGCCCTGCGGACCGACACGCTGTGCTCTACTTGCAATCGCGGCGGGATTGATGGCTTGACCGGTAGTTGATTCCCAATAGCCCGGATTGAGAATAGGGACTTCATGTCCGGGAATAATTTGATCGCCCGGCTCGGGATTCCACAGATCATTTGCCTCATTAACGCGCGGCTGTGAGGCGGTTGGGGAATCGAAATTTCCACATCCTGTCAGTAGGGTCACGGTCAGCATCAGGGCAATCGTCAGCCCCGTGACCTTCAAGATGGATTCGCTAAATTTTTTCATTTTATCTCCTTTGGTAATCATCGTATGGTCAGGCTTCCGGCTCTACTATGAGCAAGCAATATGCCGAATATAGTAGGTGTATCAAGTGTGCCTGAAGGGTGCTGTTTTTTTGCGACATAGCTTCCTCAAATAAACCGATGTACGGGCGGTTCGGGTCACGATGTCTATACATTGGAGTAGTTAAACCAGTTGAAAAGAGCTCCTCGCGGTTGAATTGAGCTCTTAATGCATCCGGCTCTGTATGCTGAGTATACTCCGAATTCGGGTCAGCAGTATGAACTCCGCTTTTTGTTTTACGCCTTATCGGAGTGTAAAAAGCTCCTGCGTTAAAAAAAAAGGGACGATCCTCGCGGGTCGTCCCTTTACTTCGACGGTATTTTTTACGACGGTTTCAACTGCCAGCGATAAAGAATGAGCCGCGGATTAAACTGCATGGCTTCCCGGTTATAGCCCAGTTCTTCGAGAGTTTTCAGCAGAATATTCTGTGAATCGGCGATATTCTGCCGAATGTCATACCAAAGATAATAAACCTCCGCTTTTCCGACAAGTCTGGCGCGAATATGCGACGTGAACTCCGGAGTCGGTGATAGAATGGGAGGGACATCAATGACGGCGGAAAGGGTTCTCGATTCCGGCCAATAGTAATGAAAGAGTCGGTAGCTGCCGGGAATAACCATTAAAGACGAATTCGGATGCATGCGAGGTTTTAAAAAAGCGGTTACATCCCGCCAGTTTTCGCGGCGGCCGTAATGCTGTGGATCAAGAAAATGCGCATAGGCGATGGCTACGGCTGTAATTCCCAGAACCATCGCGCCATGCCGCAGCCAGCGAGGATTGATGGCAAGATATGCCTGTGCGACAAAAAGATGAGCAAAAGGAATAATAAAAATTACATACTTCGGCTGCAGCCAGTAACGGTCCGTTAATGCGCTCGAAATGAAGGCCAGGATAATCGGAAGGGTGAAAAACGCGTGGCATAACCAAACGGCGCGGGACAGTGGGCGTTTGTGCAGTCTGAAAAATCCCCATAATAAAAGCAAAGACGGTATCATAACCAGCAGTACCAGCGGCCCGTTTTGAACCAGATCGCTGACGCCTACCGGACGGCCGAGCATCTGATCGTGTAAAATGAAATAGTTATATCCAACGGTCGAAGCCGCCAACAGCTTGGGAATTGAACTCGGCAGGTGAATAAAGTATTCACCGCCGCGCACCTGAACGAAGTTAACAATGTTCGGGATGTTGAACAAGTACACAAAAAGAATGACGCTGAAAGCGAGAAATCCCTGACGCGTTGGCAGCGTACGCCGCTCCCGAAACAGGAGAACGGCCGCTCCGCAGAGGAACATCCAAAAATAGATATGCGTGAAAACGCCGATAACGGCATTTGCTATAAATGCGGCCCAAATCCATAGCGACGGTCGCTCTCCTAATTTCAGTAGCAGCCAGGTTTGAACCAGCGCTATAAAGGCCACCATCGAGTACATGCGCAGTTCCTGTGAAAACTCGATGAGCATCGGCGACACCGCCATGACAATCGCAAACACCCGGGCAAGTTTCACATCGCCGACGCGCTTGCCGATGGCATAAGCCAGCGGGATTTGCGCGAGTCCGAACAAGAGAGGCAGCAGACGCAGACCGATCTCGCTGTGAAAGCCCATCTGTTTCCACAGATAGAGCAGAGTAAAGAAGACCGGGCGGAACCGGTCCTCGGAATCCGTGATTAGCCGGCTGCTGTCGCGGAGCAATGAGAATCCCTCGTCGCCGTAAAAGCTGTAGCCGAGGTTGGGAATCCGCAGCAGAAGAGCAGCGGCGAAGATAAAAACCAGTGCGGGATCTATGCGTATTGGGCGAACGGTCATGGCGCGTTATGCACGATAAAGGATTTGTTCAATCCCCAGAGCTTCTCTTTTTCGATTTTTGCGCGTGGAAACAGCTCCTTAACCTCACGCCATTTTAAAAGCCGTACTTTCGTGCGAATATATTCCAGAGATTTCGGACTGAAATCGGGAATGTGAGTCTGGCCTGGCCACACGCGGGCAATGCCGTACTGCATGAAAAGCGGAAGCTGATTGAAGAAAGGAAAGAAGGAGTGCGGCTCAATCGGGAAATAGTAATTTGCCGAATGGAGAAAATAGTAGCGGCCCACACGCTGCACGTTATTAGCCATTTTGCGCTGCTGTTCGAAATCGCCCACATGTTCTATTACGGCATTGGACAGCACAAGATCGAACGATTGATCGGCGAACTCGCGCATATCGGTGGCGTCGCCCGCTACGCAGATAATGTTGGGGAGATTTGCCTGTTGCTGCTTGGGATTCAGCAGCGTAATCTTGCAGCTACGGTAGAATTCCGCATGGGAGCCGAGCGACTTCTCCCAATAGTACGGCTCTCCGCCGATGTCCAGAATGGTACAGCCGTGGGCAATAAGATCCCCATAGAGGCGGCGAAAAAGTTCATCCCGTTTGGCGCGGAAATTGGGCGAAACTGTCTTGACGATTTTAGGAATCATGTAAGGCTTGCCTATGTAGGAAGGGCAATGAGACAGGCTACAATGGCCGTAAAGGATTAACCATGCAAACAGCGGGCCTCCTCAGCCCACGTCGCGGATGGCATCCACGGGTACCAGCCTGGAAGCGTAGCGCGCGGGATACACGGCGCCGAGATACGAGAGTAAAATGGCAATGGTGATGACCAGAATAAAATCGAGCGGCTGCATTTTCACCGGCAGCGCATCCAAGAAATAAATGTCTGAAGGCAGAGCCACCCACCTGTAGCGAAGCTGCCCAAGACAAATTAAAAATCCAAGCAGTGTTCCGAGTACGCTGCCGAGGATCCCGACGATAAGACCCTGCGCGCTGAAAATGCGGGCTACGTCGCGGTCTTTGGCTCCCATCGCCTTCAGAATGCCGATGTCGCGCCGCTTTTCCATCGTGACCATGATTAAGGTGGACAGAATGTTGAAGGCGGCCACCAATATCACGAGCGACAGGATGATCGTCCACATCCATTTTTCGATTTTCATCCACGAAAACAGCGTGCTTCGCAGCTCGAACCACGTCTGCGCGTAATACGGCTGGCTGAACTTTTCCTCGAGCTGTTCCTTCACTTTATCGGCAAGGAACATATTGTCAAGTTTGATTTCCAGCCCGTCCACGCGTTCGCCGCGCTTGAACAGATCGCGGGCGACGTTCACGTCCATGTAGGCAATGACGTCGTCGAACTCGAACAGCCCGGTTTGGAACACTCCCGTGAGCACGAATTTTTTCACCGCCGGAGCGGAAAACGTGCTGGTCATGCCCGCCGGAGAAAACAGCACCAGCGTATCCCCCGGCGAAATACCCAATCGTTCGGCCAGAAAGCGGCCCACGATAATTCCCGGCATGCCGTTCGCGGAAAAACTGAAGCGGCCTGAGATGATATGTTTGGGAAGTTCGCTCACCTGCGCGAGTGTGGTTTCATCCATCGCGCGGATCATCGCACCTTCGGTGGAGTTGCCTACGCGCAGCATGCCTTTTTCGAAAATGTAGGGCGACACTCCGGTGACATGCGGAACCTGCCGCACGCTGGCGGCGGCTTCTTCCCAGGCCGTAATCCCGCGGTCGCCATAGGTTGTGAGCCTGATGTGCGCGTCCGCGCCAAGAATGCGTTCCCGCACTTCGCTTTCGAAGCCGTTCATCACGGATAAAACGATGATCAGCGCTGCCACGCCGATGGTCACGCCGCCGATGGACAAGTACGAGATCAGCGAAATGAATCCCGACCGCGATTTCGAGCGCAGATAGCGTTGTGCTATGAAAACGTGTGTGCGCATGGACTACACCAATGTCAATTGACCGAAATCGCGAAGTGAAGGATCACTGGTATAATCCCATCGCGTCGATTCAAGTCGCATTTTGTCTTGAAGAAGTTTATCACGATTGTCGAATATTTTATCAAAAAGCAAAACTTCCCATCCTTGTTCAAGCATACCTTGACGGAAGAAAGATGACTCCATCTTTCTTTTGAGTTTTGGGATACGTTCTTCCGGAAGAACAATGTAGCGTTTCACTTCCTTGGGAAGATGTGAACCACGCTCCACGGCAGACGTGATCGTTGTGGAATACTCCACTTCAAATGCACAAACAATGGAAGATGCTTGCGTCCAAAGTAGGTCTATGTCCGATACCGAACGAGTACCTTCTACAGTTCCCTTGTAGCATTTAGAAAGATCCGCGTCCACAACAGTACTTAAAGGCCCATCCTCTTTTGCTTGGATGATGTGAGCTTGTTCGTTTCTGCCGATCCAGATTTTATAACCGAGAGCCTTGCCAATACGCGCAAGAAGCCAGATCATTGTATCGTGCTCACGTTCCCGCTCTTTTAGTTTAGGAAGAACCTGCCATTCGCCTTGTCCAGACTCCCTTGCATAATCCCGCAGAACCTCTCGAATACTTAAAGCGTCTGGAGTCAAACTATTAGGGAAATCCTCACCCACGCGTCGCCAAACATCAGTAAATGTGACGCGCCTCTTTCCTAAGAGTTCACGGAGAACGCACTGCTCCACGCGCTCACTTAGCGGTACACCTTTCTTCTCGATCTGTTCGGGATGTTTGAACCACCATGCTTTTCCAGTCTGGCCCCCTATTTTTACATCAACCAATTGAAGGTCGAATCCTTCATGGTTCTTTAAGACTGTGCTTACATCCAGCCCAGGATAAAGCTCCTGAAAAAATCCTTCCCGTGCCAGCAATGGATCAATATAGTTGATAATAAATGTATACGGTGTCGGCTCCCATCGTTCGGCAAGCAGATGGCGAACGCCATCTATTACTACCCGTTCAAAACGATCTTCGTCCCATGGTTTCAACGCCTCCGGTTCCGCAAGCATGGGTTTTACAAATCTTAAATAAAAATCGCCCGTAGCTGATCCGAAAGGCTGCAACAGGCTTTTTGCTGAGGCAACTGCCGTTGGCTGATGGTGAATTTTCTCAAAATTGAAACCCCGTCGGACAGCTGCACGAATCGTCGCATTTCTTACTTTAAATGTCGGGTTATGAAAAGTGAAAGTCGCATGTGCACCAGGTTTTAGCGTATGATTTAACTCCTCAAGAGTCGCAGACAAACTCTGTTCATAGTATTCGAAATCCTTCTTCTGTCGTTTGTTCTCTATTACTTCATGGTCGCACAAATCCTTAAGATAATCTCCGTTAAATCCGAGCCATTTCGCCCACATGAAGCTGAGTTCGCCGTACTGGATGGAACTGGCATATGGCGGATCTGTAAAACAGAAGTCAGTAAAAGATGTTTTATGTTCCTTTTCTCGCCAACGACGCAATACACTGAGTGCCGAACCGGGTATTAACAATACGTCAGCGCGCCGCGATAGTAATTGGTCTAAGTTTCTGGCGAAACGAATCGGTTTCTCGAATATATCTGCTGATTCTTCTTTAGCTTTAAGCACGCCTTGGTGTCCATTGAAAGCACTTTGGAATTTTCGCCAGACAGGTTGTTCCATGAAGCGAGGAGTGTGCCAATAGGAATGCTGTGTCCAAGTACTGCTGAATGGCGTTTGATGATTTGTGTCGGCCGCAGAGATGGCTGGTACCATACGTGAGCATAAATGAACCATCGAGGAAAACGTGATTTTAAGGAATCGTTTTACGAGCGGATCATTTTCCTTCTCGATCTGACGCATAAGTAAAGCGAGGGCGTAGAGGTTGCGTTTGGTGAATAGGTCGGATAAACGTTCATATTTTTCCTTCTTCATAAATGGTGTACCATCAGGATAATACAACGCGTCGGTTGGATACCAAAGCTTTCCTGCCTCAAGTCTGTCTTCCGCCTCGACCAATAATTCTTTATCCTTTGAATCAAGACGCTTTCCCTTTTCTTCACGTGTGTGGCAATGGGGGCAATCGTAGCGAACAGATTCAGGCTTATTTTTATTCCAGATATAACAGGCCGCGTCGATTTCCTTCTTGCAGGAACGACATGTTGTCCGGTATAAAGCTTCGATTTTATTGCCGACGGCATGTTCAACACGATGAAAGGCTTCTACCAAGACCTCCCGTTTTACAGCACGTAGTGTTAGGTCCACAATCTCTACTGCTATTGGATTGAGGTCTATCCCTATGGCACGCCGTCCGCGTCGAACTGCCTCGATAATTGCCACACCACTACCCATAAAGGGATCAATCACAATGCCATCAGGCGGACAATAGGCTTCAATCCACTCTCCGACAACATTCCACGTTTTTCTTGCCCAGTACTTATGCCAGTTGTACATAGCTGTGTGGGCTTGCGGAGGGATCTGGAATTCGATATGGTTCTTTGCACTAACCAGCATATTTATGTCCTCAACTGCGGAAACAAAATCACTTCTCTGATGGACGACTGATCCGTCAGTAGCATGGTCAGGCGATCCACGCCGATGCCCATGCCGCCCGTCGGCGGCATGCCGATCTCCAGCGCGCGCAGATAATCTTCATCCACCGGCTGCGTTTCCTCATCGCCCGCATCTTTCAAACGGCGCTGCGCTTCGAACCGTTCGCGCTGATCCAAAGGATCGTTGAGTTCGCTGAAGGCGTTGCCCAATTCGAATCCCAAGGCGAACGGCTGGAATCTCTCCACCAGCCG
The DNA here is from genome assembly GCA_003818605.1 of Candidatus Zhuqueibacterota bacterium. Taxonomy (GTDB): domain Bacteria; phylum Electryoneota; class RPQS01; order RPQS01; family RPQS01; genus RPQS01. The sequence goes on from RPQS01000038.1 coordinate 27,780, forward strand.
CGAGTCGAAACGATTTTTTTTCGCCAGCGGCGAAAGCGAGAGCGGATAATCGTAAATAAAAGTCGGCTCGAGCAGATTTGGCCGCACCAGAGTTTTCATGATTTCATCTAAGATCTTGCCCTCGCCCATGGTATGTTTAATCGCCACGTCGTGTTTGAGCGCGACGTCGGCCAGTTCGCGCGCATCGGCTTCCAGCAAATCACAACCCGTCGCTTCTTTCAGAAGGCCATAGAATGTCACGCGGTGGAAGGGCTTTCCGAAATCCACAGTCTTGCCCTGATACGTCACTTCCGTTTTTCCGAGCGCGGTCTGCGCGACGAAGCGGAACAGCTCCTCGGACAGATTCATGATATCTTGATAATCCGCGTACGCCTGATAGAATTCGAGCATGGTGAATTCCGGATTGTGGAACTTGTCCATGCCTTCGTTGCGGAAATCTTTGGAAAGCTCATAGACTTTTTCATACCCGCCAGTGAGCAGCCGCTTCAAGTAGAGTTCGTCGGCAATGCGTAAAAAGAAATCGCGGTCTAAAACGTTGTAATGCGCGGTAAACGGCTTAGCCAGCGCGCCGCCGTAAAGCGGCTGCAAGGCGGGTGTTTCCACTTCGAGATAGCCGCGCTTGTCCAGGAACTCGCGCATCGCGCTGATGATCTTTGCGCGCGTGCGGAAAATCGCGCGCACAGAAAGATTCACCGCCAGATCCAGATAGCGCTGCCGATAGCGCGATTCCTTGTCGGTGAACGCGTCGAATACCTGGCCTTCATGTTCCTTCACAACGGGCAGAGGATGCAGGCTTTTACTGAGCAGCTCAACGGACTGCGCGCGCAGCGTCGGTTCGTTGGTTTTGGTGCGAAACGCCGTACCGCGCACGCCCACGATATCGCCGATGTCAAAAAGATGACGGAACGCTTCGTAAGCCGCTTCGCCCACGCGGTCGCGCTGCACGTACACCTGCATCTCGCCGGATTCATCGCGCACGTTGCAAAAACTGGCCTTGCCCATAATGCGCATGGTATGAATACGGCCCGCAATCGAGAACAGCGGCCCCGTGTGCTCTTCGGTTTCGAGCTTGCTGTCGAAATCTTTAAGCAGATCGGGAATATGCGAATCCTTTTCGAAGCGGTACGGATACGGATTCACGCCGTTCGCGCGCAGCTTATCCAATTTTTCGCGGCGCAGACGGAGGATCTCGTTCAGCTCTTCTTCGTGATGTTCGGAATCGGGCGGAGTGGTCATAGTAAAAGTGATTTATCTTATAGTGAGTTTTCAGAAGATGCAAACAACAAGTCGCGGCGGCAGGCGTCTTCATTCCTTGCCTGCCCCGCAGAGGATTCCGCTTGGTCAAAAGACTAAAGCTTATTCCTGCAGCATGCGGGCGACGCGGACCATCAGGCGGCGCGGCATCATTCGCACGGATTCCATCAACAGAAGATTTTTCAAACCGGCAATCACGGTAACTTTGCCTCTCATGAGTCCGCGGTAGCCGATGCGCGCAACGGCGGCGGCGTCCATTACACCGTGCTTGAAAAGCGGCGTATTGCTCATCCCGGCGCGATCCGCCCAGCCGGTTTCGGTGGGACCGGGGCATAATACCGACGCAACAACGCCCGTACCGCGCAATTCCTCGGCCAGAGCTTCGGTAAAACTGACCACGTAGGCCTTGGTGGCGTAGTACACCGCGCCGAACGGGCCGGGTTGAAATCCGGCGGTGGACGCCACGTTCATGATGCAGCCCTTGCGCGCGGCGATCATCGGCGGCAGAAAGAATTTTGTGAGTTCGGTGAGCGCCGTCACGTTCAGCGCGATCATGCCGATTTCGACGGTGTAATCGTTGGCGGCAAACGAGCCGCGCATGCCATAGCCCGCGTTGTTGACCAGAGCCTCTATCGAAATATTCGCGGCAGAAAGTTCGTCATAAATGTTGCGCGCGGCACCGGGCACGCTGAGGTCTTGGGCGATAATCCTAACGGAAACCTTATGCGCAGACTCCAGCGCACGGGCATGGACTTCGAGTTTTTCGCGGCTGCGCGCAACCAGCACGAGATTCCAACCGTCCTGCGCAAACAGCTTGGCCAGTTCGAGTCCGATGCCTCCGGATGCGCCGGTAATGAGCGCGGTACGGGATGTTGAATCGGACATGGGCATATTCCTCGATGGTTACACGATTATTCCATTACCGCTCAAGAGAGCGGTCGCGGCTTTAATTGCAGATGGCAGATAGCTACCCCTTTATCAGCGCTTCGCCCTTGTGCATCGCTTCCTGCCAGGCGGAGGTGATGGTCACCGCAGCCAAAGAACGGGGCGGAGCCGGGCTTTCCATACGCCGCCGCAGCGAAAGCTCCCACCAGCCGACGTCGCGCCAGTGGCTGTTCTTGTAGCCGATGTCATGCTGCACACCGATGGCGGTAAAACCGAGTTTTTCATGCAAAGCCACGCTGGGCGGATTGGGCAAAACGATCACAGCCAGCGCGGTGAAAAATCCCTGCGCGCGCAGGCAGTCGAAGAGCGCGGTGTACAATCCCATCGCCACATTGCGGCGGCGGAAATCCGGATGCACGTACACCGAAACTTCCGTTGCCCACTGATAACCCGCGCGCGGGCGGAAGCGCTGCGCATACGCGTACCCCGCGATTTTGCCGCCGATCTCACACACCAGCCACGGCGCGGTCTCGATTCCGGTCGCAATGCGGTTGTAAAAATCCGAAACCGAGGGCGGCGTGAATTCCAGCGTGCAGTATGCGTTCTTTACCAGCGGCAAATAAATTTCCAGCATCGCTTCCGTATCGGAATCGCGCGCCAGGCGAACGCGAATGGTATTCACGGTGTTGTCGGGCATATGAGGCAAAGGTTCAAAAGAAAAGGTTACGTCGATTTTTCAATCGGGAGTCGCGGAAAACGCTTGCGGCAGAGAGCCGCCGCGGCTTCCACCTGTTCTTCGCGATTGATTCGCGACACGTTGAGAATGATATCGTACAGCAGCGGATCGTTCACGTCGCGATTGAGGTACTTACGATAAAACTGGCTGCGGTTAGTGTCTTCCTCGTGTAGAAAAGAGTGCGCGCGGCTTTTATCCCAACCGAAACGGGTAATCAGGCTGTTCAGCCGCCAGCTTTCGGGAGCCACCAGCCGCACGTGAATTCCATACGGCAGATCGTGCGTCATCAGCGCGCCTCCCCGGCCCACCAAAATGCAATTGCCGTGATGCGCCAGCGCGCGCACGACGCGGGCTAAAAGTTTCAGCACTTCGATGTCCGGCGGCGAGGATCCCATCAGCGTTTGAAAAAACTCTTCCAATCCGCTGCGCGCATGCACATCCAAAGATTCGATCAGGTTTTCCGCCAGCGGCACTTCGGCTGTGATCGCCTCGATAATCTGCCGGTTATAGACTTGCCAGTGTCCCGGCGGCAGGCGGTTCTCGGCAGCCAGTTTTTCGGATAACGCGTGTGCGAACTCCATCGCTTCGCATCCATATTGCCGCGAAACCGTCACGAACGGCACGGCCGGAGCCGGTTCCTTGCCGGCGCGGTATCGCTGCGCAAGCTCAATGGTCGCGCGGATGCGGTGCTCGACGCGCGCGGGTAATGGTTCTTTGGAACGATCAGGCATATCGGCTGTCCTCCGGTTAACGGAAGCCATGAGTGAATTAGCGAATTAAGATCGCGCCGCGGGTATAAAGATATCCCCCGGCCTCGACTCGAACAATGTACAGGCCGCTCGCAAGATTGGCCGCATTAAAAGAAATGCGATGCACGCCTGTTGCGGCGTCCGGAATAGTTTGGGTGTGCACGCAGCGGCCCAGAATATCGAACATATCTATGGAAACGTCTTCCGCGCGGACCAGTTCCAGATGGATTTCCGTGGATGAATTGAACGGATTGGGATACGGCCCGGTCAGCGCGAAAGCAGGCGGCTTTATGAATTCAAAAACATTACTTAAGCGCGGAAAATCGAGAGCCGGAAGCGACATTCCCGTAAAACCGAACAGTGCTATATTTTCCCAAGCCGAACCGAAAGCGGGAGTGGAAACCCAGGCCGGTTCCCAATAGTAAAGTCCGGTGCCCAGCCCGTTCGGCACGCTGCGAATTATGGCCAGTTCATCGCGCAGAAAATTGAGCTGCCCTTCCGGTGTGGCTGGATATCCGGGCAGCAGTTGCTCGGAAGTGCCGACCAGATTGAACGTATCGTCGTACCAATCGAGCGTCCACGGATAGGCGGTTTCGACCACCTGAATTTCTTTGCCGTAGCGCGTTGCCAGATCGTTGACGTTTTCACTCAAATCATTCAGCGATCCGTGCCACCACGGATAAAAAGAAAGGCCGATCACATCGAAATTCAAACCGGCATTCTGCAAATGATCGAAAAACCAACGGCACGCGCCGTTGTCACCGCCGTCGGCAAAATGGATAATGATTTTGGGTTGCTGCTCCGCAGGTAGACTGTCGCGCACACCGGAGATTGCCGCATTCAGCAAGGCCATGAACTGCGACCACTGCTGCGGAGTTTCCCATGCTCCACCCACGCGTCCGTCATTCCACAGCATCCCCCCCGATATTTCGTTCCCCACTTGAACGAATTGCGGCAGCGCTCCCGCTTCGCGAAAGCGGCGGATTACCGCATTCGTATAATGATAAACCGAATCGGTTAAAACCGCAAACGATAAGCCTTGCCATGCCGTAGGCTTGGTTTGATGAGCGGGATCGGCCCACGAATCGGAATAGTGAATGTCGAGCAGAAAATCAAATCCCGCGTTCACCGCCCGCTGCGCATAGGCAATCGTGGAATCCAGCCCGTGCCACGGCTCGGCGGGCGTGTGCCACAGCCTTAGCCGCACGGAACTAAAATCGTGATTGTGAAAAATCGTCAGCGCATCTTGCACCTGCCCGTTGTCCCGATACACCGCCCCCGCATGTTCCAGCCTCGGCACGAACGACAAATCCGCGCCGACGATTACTTCTGCACAAACTCGCTCGATGACGAATACAAATATCAGCGTGGTGAGTATTGGATAGAGAAAGTATGTTCTCACTCATCCTTCGCCTATTAAATCGCCGTTGTCGGTCTCCCGACTGGTCCGCAAAGCGAGATCTCGCTGACGCGGACAATGGCGTCGTGGCTTTAAGCAAATACCCTCGGCACTCTTCCGGTGAGAAAGATCGGCAATTCGTAGGGAATGAAGCCGGACGGCCTGCAAATTTCCCAAAGCGAAATTTCGTCATTGCCCTGCCTGCCCCACATCACCACAGGTTCGCCTACTCGGTAACGGTCTTGGCCGAGATTAACCATCAGTTGATCCATGCACACCGCTCCTATAATCGGGTATCGTTTGCCGCCGATCAGCACGGGCGCATGCGCGCTAAGCAAACGCGGATAGCCGTCGCCGTAGCCGACCGGCACCGTGGCAATCCACGTGTCTTCATCAGCCGTCCACTTCAAACCGTAGCTCACGCTTTCGCCTTTTTTCACGCGCTTCAAATAGACGATTTCGCTAATGAGCGACATGGCCGCCGTGAGCGGAAAGATTTCTGCTAAATTCGGTGCGGCGTACTGGCCGAATAATCCGATGCCGGGGCGAATCATATCCAGATGCGCATCGGGAAAGCGAATCGTTCCGGCGGAGTTCGTCAGATGCCTGAGTCCCGTTTCCAATCCTAAGGACTTAGCGTCATCCAGGACGCGACGAAAACGCGCGATCTGCAATTCCGCGAAATCGGATTGAAAATCCTCTGCCGTAGCCAAATGCGAATAAATTCCGGCAATCTCTACGTGCGTGCAGCGTTTCGCAGCCTCGAACAGCAGATGCGCCGTCTGCCAATTCTGACCGATGCGGTTCATGCCCGTGTCAATTTTCAGATGCACGCGGGCGCGTTTTCCCAAGCCGGAGGCCGCGTCGTTGATCGCTTCGATTTTGAAAACCGAACTGGCCGTCATGTCCAGATCGTGTTCGAGAAAAATCGCAATCTGCGAACCGACGATGCCGCCCATCACTAAGACCGGCACGCGCAAACCCGCGCGGCGCAGGGCGATGCCTTCCTCGACAAAGCCCACACCGAAATAATCCGCGCCTAAATCGGCAAAAAGTTTAGCGCACTGCAAGAGTCCGTGACCGTAAGCGTCGGCCTTGACCACGGCCATGATGCGCGCGTTTTTCGCGTGCCTGCGGAAAGCCTGAAAGTTGGAAGCTAATGCGGACTGGCCGATCCGCGCGAAGGTTGGCCGGTGCGGCTGCGCGGAATCGGCGGTGATGACTTCCGCCAGACTGACGTTGGATGTGGTGTGGTTGATGGTCGTGAAAAACGGTTGGCCGCGGAAACGAAAAATTCCGCGCGGATTATTTGATCAGAAGAACTTTTTGCGATTGCTCGAAGGAGGCTGTGGACAGCTTGATCAGATACACGCCGCTCGGCAAGTCTTGCGCATTCCACAGATACGTGTAAGAACCGGGTTCCAGATTCTGTGAAGGCAAAAGCGTGGTCACCTTCTGCGCCAGAATATTATAAACGGTCAATTCCACGCGCGTGGTCGCGGAAATTTCCAGCGGAATGATCGTGCTGCTGTTGAACGGATTCGGATAGGGCGGACTCAGTTTTACGGATCGCGGCACGATGTGCGTTTGGTGCGGTTCACTGTTCAAATAACGCAGCGCGGCGTAAGCGTTCACGCGTCCCCATCCGTAGATATTATCCAATCCGGTTGTGCCCAGATCCACTGCCGTCTGCTGTAAGGCCTGCCGCACTTGATTGGCTTGAATCCCATAGCTGAGAAGCAAGGCCGCAAGCCCCGCTACGTGCGGCGTAGCCATGGAGGTTCCGTGGAAGAACACATACACGTCGCCGGTGGATTCGCGCACGGTGGAGAGCACGCCGTCTCCATAGCCGTCGCTGTTGAGATCCTGCGCCATATTGCCGCCCGGAGCGACAATGTCCAGCATGCCGCCGGTGTTGGAATAGGGAGCGATCATGTCATTATAGCCGGTGGCGCCGATGGCGATGCATTGCGTATATGCAGCGGGAAAGGCTACGTAAGGTTGATAATCGTTGCCCGAGGCCGCGCAGATGATTGTTCCCGCATTATAAGCGTTGTTGATCGCAGTCGAGAGCGGCGGACCGGGATCCGAAGGCGGTCCGGTGACGCGAATGGATAATGAAAGATTAATCACATGCGCATCGTGTTGATAAGCCCATGCAATGGCATTGGAAATCTGCATCATTGTGCCCGTGCCGCTGTCGTCCATACAGCGGATCGGAATGAGCTTGCACAGCGGCGCGACTCCCGCCACGCCAAGATTGTTGTTGGTGGCGGCGAAAATCGTTCCCGCCACGTGCTCCCCGTGGGAGTCGGCCACGTTCGTGGTCGGATCGTAGTCGTTCTGGATGAAATCGCGCGGGTTGATAGTCTGCACGCCCGCCCAATCTTCGTGATTGAATTGGTAGCCCATATCGCATACGGCCACCATAATATTCGGATTTCCGCGCGTTAAATCCCAGGCTTGCGGCAGATTCATGCGCGGGTAATGCCACTGATAAGCATACAGCGGATCATTGGGAGTATAGCAAACATGTGCGAGGTAGTTGAAGTTCGCCCATTCCACGTCCGGCAGCGAACGGAAATACGCAACGGCCCGTGCCTCGTCGAAATCTTCGGGTAAGGCCGCGCGATAAAATCCCATCTCCGCGCTCTCTTCAACAATTTTCGCGCCGACCGGCTCGCAAAGTTTAGCCATATCCCAGCCGGAGAGCTTGGAGACGAACTGCACAAGAACTTCATGCCGCGCAAATTCGTAATACGGCTCGCCGGATTGAAGAAGTGGCATCGCTTGCGCTGAACAAACAATCGTAAAAAGCAGAAGGCTGAGTAGTAATGAAAAATATTTTTGCATATTCCTGATATTCGAAATGAAGCCACCGATTCCGGCAGGGTCAGCGACCCTGCTCGGCGATTTTTGTGTCGCCGCAAGGGGTGTTCTTAGGACGTTCTTTTCTCGCCGAGGCGGGCTAAGGTTTCCGCAACCCGGAGGGATTCTGGTTCTCCCTCCGTTTACGGGGGGATACAAGGGGGGTCTTTTCTGCGCTTCGGTGTGTGTGTCACCCACCCGGCAGTTCTTGCGTCGCCGCGAGGGGTGTCCTTACCCCTCGCGCGGTGAAAAGAAAATTATTCTCCGTTCTTCACCACGCCTCGGCTGCGGGCGAACTTGCCCTGCGCTCCGAGCAGTAGATACGCGCGCACGAAGTCATCCAAATCGCCGTCCATCACTTTCTGAATGTTCGAGGTTTCCACGTTCGTGCGGTGATCTTTCACCATCTGGTACGGCATAAACACGTAGGAACGGATCTGATGTCCCCACGCGATATCGGATTTGGAATCTTCAATCACGTCGTTCTTTGCGCGCTGGTCATCCAGCCATTTCTGATAGAGCCGCGCCGTTAAAACTTTCATCGCGCTGTCGCGGTTGCGGTGCTGGCTGCGTTCGGTCTGGCAGGTGACGACGATTCCGGAGGGAAGATGCGTAATGCGAATCGCGGATTCGGTGCGGTTGACGTGCTGTCCGCCC
>RPQS01000039.1 GCA_003818605.1 Candidatus Zhuqueibacterota bacterium
ACCAGATCCTAAATCTGGCGCGTCTGCCAGTTCCGCCACTCTCGCGGAAACATATAATATACACAGGATGGTACAGATTTTCAACTGAAACGGTTTAGGAGAGGCTATAACCGATAGATCTGTATAATATATTAATTAATATTTACTTGCACGATTATAAAAAAGGACCGTCGTTTATGTTAACGCTTCGGCCTCTGCACATGTCCTGTTTGAACTGTTCCGGATGCCGACGGTTCCATGCAGAGGCATTAAAAGAGTGGGATTGCGATTCATACTAAATTGAGGCTGCCGACCCGCGAGGAAAAGGCCTACCTATGTGAAATTATGATGTTCATTGAGCGGGAAGAAATTATAAATTCATTGCAGACAACATAGTACAGACTGAATGGGCTTGACTTTTGCATATTTCTTACATAGCTTATACCGTTATCCTGCATCTTTCATACTTATGGGATTGAAATCACAGCCGAAAAGGAGCAGAGTATGAGAAGCGGAGTTCTCATGTTGGCAAGCACAGCAGTAGTCTGGATCATCTGTGCTATCGTTTTTCCGTTGACGGCAGCCGCGCAACTATCGTTTACAGACGTCGCTCCGGAGTTGGGGATGGCGGATGAGGGTTTATGCGCCGATGTTATCTGGTATGATTGGGACGGGGATGGGGATCAGGACTTGATGGTTACACGCCGTTTCAACGACGGCAATACGTATTTCCGGAATGACGGCGATCATTTTACACGAGTGGACAACACAGGGCTGACTCCTTCAACCGACGGCGGCATGCCGAAGCCCGCGGACATTGACCACGACGGCGATCTGGATTACTGGACACGGTGCTATCACACCGAAGGCCAGATGATGGTAAATGAGAACGGAACGTGGGTGGACAGAACGCAGAACATGGGCTTGCCCGTGACCACGGGATGGCGGGATGCCGCCTGGGTAGACGTGGATCACGACGGATGGATAGACCTGATTTCCGGTCACTATCAAATGGGATTCCGTCTGTATCGCAATATAAACGGCAGCCAATTCGAGGATGTCACCGACACACACCAGCTTCCGAATTTTTCGCAGTTCGCGGAAATGTGCGAAGCAGATGCTGATTTAGACGGTGAAATCGAGCTGTTTATAACGACCATCTACCGGGAAGACTACTATTTTGACAATAATGGAAACGGCAATTTCCGGGACGCGACGACGGAAGCGGGACTTGACTTGGCCGAAGGCTTCATGGGGTGCAAGTGGGCGGATTTCGACAATGACAAGTACCCTGACCTACTCACTCAGCGCGCGGATCGCCACACGATCTGGCATAATAACGGTAACGGCACGTTCACCGAAATGAACGTTCACGGAACTGAAGTTTTGGAATGGGGCGACGGCAGCGGTTATCCGGGCGGAGCCATGTATGCGGTAGCGGATTACAACATGGACGGATTCTTCGATTTTTATGCGGGAATTCCGGGTGGCTGCGGCTATACCACGGGACAAAGTCAATTCATGGTCATGGACAGCATTCGCGGACTGGACATATGGTTCCATGACATCGCGCTCGAATTGGGAATGGACTTTCACACTTCGACGAACCCGACCGCGATTGATTTCAACGGCGACGGCGCGATGGATTTGTGCACCGCGTCGAATAATGAACCGCTCCGTTTATTTCGCAACAATACAATGCAAAACGGCAACCGGCTGGAAATTCAGCCGCTGGGCCCGAACGGCGAAAGGGATCGCTGGCATACGCGCGTGGAGGTCTATCCTCACGGCGGAACGCAGCCGATCCGCGTTTCGGAACTCAATTCATCCAACGTGAGTCGGAACGGGTTCAACAGTTACTTTGTGCTGGATGAGAATGCCCATTACGATTTGCGGCTGTCTTTTGCGAGCGGAACGATAATGCTGCCGGAAAACTATCCGCAGTTGAACGACATCGTGCCGTCGCAGATCGGGCACTTGCTGACCGTGCGAATGGGTCAGACGGTTACGGCAGTAACGGAACCCCCGGCTGTTGTCAACCGGCTGCAGATGATGCCCGCGCATCCGAATCCGTTCAATGCGGCGACCACGCTCCGCTACACGGTTCCGGTCAGCGGAGACATCACTCTCGCGGTTTACAATATTGCCGGACAGCATGTGGCTGATCTGGTCAATAACCATGTGATCGCAGGCGAACACCGGGTTCAATGGAATGCATCGGGGATTTCCAGCGGCGTGTATCTGATTCGTCTTGATGCGGCCGGAACCACCGTTTCGCAGAAGGTTGTGCTGCTGAAATAGTCTGATCTATCATCCTTATTACCGGAATAAACAAAATCCCAGCCGAAAGGCTGGGATTTGTGTGTATTGGGTATTTCGAAAATTCCGATGTTATCTTATCCGAACTGCCGGATGAACTCTCCGGCTTCGGTAACCTCTTGTCGGGATCCGATGAAGAGGGCCGTGCGCTCGTGAAGGCCTTTGGGTTGAACATCCAGAATCGGTTCGATACCGTTCGTGGCCGCGCCTCCCGCCTGCTCCATGATAAAGGACATCGGCGAGGCTTCGTACAACATGCGGAGCTTGCCTTTGGGTTTCTTGGGGTCTTTATAGTCCACGGGGTACATAAAGATGCCGCCGTAGAGCAAGGTGCGGTGGAAATCCGCCACTAAAGAACCGATGTAGCGGCTGGTATAAGTCTGTCCGGGATGCGCATCCGGGGCAATCAGATTGTCCACGTACTTGCGGGTTCCTTCACTCCAATGGCCGTAGTTGCCCATGTTGCAGCTAAAGACGTTGCCGTGTTCGGGAACGCGGATATCGGGATGGGAAAGCAGGAATTCACCGATGGAGGGTTCGAGCGTGAAGCCGTAGACTCCCTTACCGGTTGTGTAGACCAGCATGGTGGACGATCCGTACATGACATAGCCGGCCATGACCTGCCGCCGACCCGGTTGAAGCAAGTCCTCCGCCCTGCCGTCCCGTCCCGGAGTAATCTTGCGATGGACAGAAAAAATCGTTCCGATGTTGACGTTTGCGGCGATGTTGGACGAACCATCCAACGGATCGAAGGCGAGTGTGTATTTGCCCAAGTCGAACTGCGCCGGAATGTTAATAATGTCTTCCACTTCTTCCGACGTCATACAGCAGAGTACACCGATGTGATCAAACGCATTAAAAAACGTTTCCTGCGCGATCGCATCCAGCTTTTGAACGGCCTCTCCCTGAACGTTTACATCGCCGGTCGTTCCAAGAATGTCAATCAAACCGGCGCGGCGGACTTCCCGGTTGATGACTTTAGAGGCATAGGCGAGTTGGTAGAGCAATCTCGTGAACTGTCCGGTCGCTTCCGGATTCTGTCGCTCCTGATCGAGAATGTGCCGCTCAATCGTAATCAGGTTTGGCGTGGTTACGTGCATATCGTTTTTCCTCGCGGAAATTTATAAAAGGGTCAACAATTCATCGTAATTTCGAATCACTGCGTCCGCCTCATGCAGATATTCGGCGGGCAGCGTCCGCGTGATCGCCACGGTGCGCAAACCGGCGGCGCGGGAAGATTGGATTCCCAACGGAGCATTTTCAAGTACGAGACATTCCTCCGCGCGAAAACCGGAGCGCTCGACGGCGATCAGATACGGATCGGGCAGCGGTTTTCCTTTGGAATAATCATCGGCGGTGATAATGTGACGGAAAAGGGTCAGCTCCTCGGGAGTTACCACACCGTTCATGTTGGAACGGATAGAACCCGTAACGATGTCGCATTCGACGCCGCGCAGGATGAGTTCGTCAATAAGCTTTCGCGCTTCGGGAATCAAGCCGTGTGGAGCAATCGTGCGGTAGAGAGTGCGCTTGCTTTCGATTAATGTGCGAAGTTCGTCCCGCGAAAGCGGCAATCCATGTTCGTCCGCCAGACGGAAAATCGTGTCTTCCGCCTTCTCCCCTTCATGCAACTCAATATATAAATCATCCAGCACGATTCCGTATTCACGCAAGATGGAGGTCCATGCTTTGTGGTGAGCGGGCATGGAATCTATAATCGTACCATCCAGATCAAAGAAAACCGCTCGAACTCCGCTCACGAATCCATCCTCTCCTGCTCCACAGATATTCTGCTTACACCATAGAAGAATTTTATCATGCGATCCCATGCGCGATCCGTGAAAAACGGCCGGATTACCGAACTGACGCGCGCGGGCACGGTCAACACGTAGCGCGGTTTAGGTCTTCTTCGCTCGCATGCGCGCAAGATGACGTAGGCAACCTTATCCGCCGAAATCTCAAAATGCCGCTCACTGCGCCGTTTTTTCAATCGTTCGTACAGCTCATGGTAGAAACGCGGAAAGTCGGCCTTCGGAGGAACGATATTCAGATTGCTCATAAATCCTGTTTCCACCGGGCCGGGCAGTATGGAAACCGTCTGCACTCCGAACGGCTCCAATTCCATGCGCATAGCATCGCTCAGCGCTTCCAATGCGAACTTCGAGGCCGAATACCAGCCGCCGAGCGGTATCAGGATTCGGCCTGCAATAGAAGAGACATTGACAATCCGCCCCCATCCCGCTTTGCGCATATCCGGTGCGATGAGCTGTATCAACCGCATGGCTCCGAAAACATTAACCTCGAACTGATGGCGGGCTTCGGATAGCGGAACGGCTTCCAGCAAACCCATTGAACCGTAGCCTGCGTTGTTCACCAGAACATGAATATCACCGAATGCGCTATGAGCGAATTCCACGGCGGCAAGCAGCGAAGATTCCGAAGTGACATCACAGGTCGTGATGTACAACGTCAGTTTTTCGCGAGAGGCGATCTCCTCCAAATCCTGAATCGCTTCCAATTTTCGTGCCGTAGCGACCACGCGATAGCCGGCCTGCGCAAAAAGCAGAGCCACGCTGCGGCCGATGCCGGTGGAACAGCCCGTGATAAATACCGTTCTATCAGGCAATCAAACTTCCTCTAAACGCGCCGTGAAATGCCTGAGCATCGGCGCTTCATAGGTCAAGCGCAAGCCGCGCAGCTTATCGCGATTCTTGTAAACCGCAACAATCGCATCCGCCACATAAGCCATGTGCGTATTCGTATACACGCGACGCGGGATTGCCAGCCTGACTAAATCCAGCGGCGGATACTCGACCTTACCGGTTTTCGGATCCTTTTCGGCAAACATCATTGAACCGATTTCCACCGCACGTATTCCCGCTTCGCGATAGAGAGCCACGGTTAAAGCCACACCGGGAAACTCAGACTGTGGAATGTGCGGGCAAAACGCCAGAGCATCAATAAAAACCGCATGTCCGCCGATAGGCTTCACCAGAGGAACACCTCCGGCCATCAGCATTTCGCCTAAATAGCGGACTTGCTCGGTTCGATACTTGAGGTAGTCCTCATCCAATCCTTCATAGAGGCCGATGGCAATGGCTTCCAGATCGCGTCCCGCTAACCCGCCATAGGTGGGAAAACCTTCAATCAGAATTAATTTATTCCGGAGAGTCTGCGCGAGCTTTTCATCCTTCATAGCAAGAAAGCCGCCGATATTCACAAGCGCATCTTTCTTCGCGGACATCCAGCAGCCGTCGGCATAGCTGAACATCTCACGGGCAATGTCAATCACTTTTTTATTTTTGTAGCCCGCTTCGCGCTCATGAATGAACCAGCAGTTTTCTGCATAGCGCGCGCAGTCGAAAAAGAAAGGCACACCGTGCTTGCGGCAGATTTGCGATGTAGCCTTGATGTTTTCCATGGACACGGGCTGGCCGCCGGCGGAGTTGTTGGTCACCGTCATCGCCACCAACGGAATCGAACCTTTACGCTCGGTGAGCACTTTCTCCAGAGCTTCCAGATTCATGTTGCCTTTGAACGGATGCTCGGTTTCCGGATGCAGCGCTTCGGGCACGGGAAGATTCAAAGCATCCGCGCCGTTGGCCGCAACGTTGGCATGCGTCGTGTCAAAATGCGTGTTGTTCGGAATCGTAATACCCGGACGGCATATCGTAGAGAACAACAAGTTCTCGGCGACGCGGCCCTGATGCGTGGGAATGACTTGCGGGAAGCCCGTGATGTCGCGAATGGCGGCTTCAAAGCGATAGAAGCTGCGCGAGCCCGCGTAGGCTTCATCGCCCGTCAGAAGTCCGCCCCACTGCTGATCGCTCATGGCGGAGGTGCCGCTGTCAGTCAGCAAATCTACGAAAATGGATTCGGAAGGAACGGCAAAAACATTGAGACCGGCTTCCTTCAGATAGGCTTCACGTTCTTCACGGGTTGTCTGACGGATGCGTTCGACGGTCTTGATGCGGAAGGGTTCTACGGGGATGTTCATGAACATGTCGTGAAGGAATTCACGTCTCCAAAGCGGTTAAATCGGAGAATGATCCACGCGGGATCATTTATTTCAGCAAATCGCGCAGCGGTTCAAAATTGATAAAATCGGCGTGGTGAATAATCACCGACGCGGGCGAACGGAAAGCTCCATCGCCTTCGTGCGCGTGCGTTGCGATGATGTGCTGGACTTCCACGGGCAAGCCGTGCTTAAGTGCGAGACCGGCGCCGGAAAAAGGATGACGCATGATTTTTCCGTTGTGGCTTTTCACAAAGCCCTTCTCGGTCTCGGTGTATTCCATGAGCTTGCCCACGTCATGCAGAACGGCTCCGCTCACCAGAATATCGCGGTCAATGCGGAAGAATTCATTGTAGGTGGCATCCATGACGTCGGCGATCTTCATGGACGTTTGTACGACGGCTCGCATGTGCGTCAGCAGGCTCACCTTGCAGTTGGGAATAATCAGCGTGAACGGAATGCGATCGAGATCATCGAGCGTCCATCCGCCGAGGCTCAAAGCTTCCTGAAAAGCCGCGACGGTTTTATGACGCACTCCCACGTCGGTAATCCATTCTATTTCCGGGAATTTGGCGATCAGTTTTTCAGGCATGACGGCTCCGGATTATTTTTATTCGATGTCTTGCTTGGTCGGCCACCACTGATCTTCCGGCGTGCGGCGGCGATAGACGGGAACACGGCCGATCTCCCCTTCGGGAAGATAGTTTTGGCGGAGGTAGTCGGCCAGCTCGGGATAGGTGCGCAGCGAATAATTGAAAAACGTAAACGTGTAGTTGTCTATCTGTACGAGATCAAAAACATATTTCGGCTCGCGGCGTTCCAGATCTTCGATGAACATCTGCTGCGCGCGGGGATGACCGAACGCCCGTCGGGCGCGCTCCTCGAACGGAGAGAACGTGCCGGGAGAAAATCCCGTAATGTAATGGCAAAGAAAATCGCGAACGCCCGGCAAGCGATGCGCGTGATAATAGATTTGTGGACAATAGCCCCAAACGGCAATGGTTTCGTCCGGCTTCGTGTGTTCGCGAGCAAACGCCCCGACCGCCAATTCTTCCTGCTCTTTTCCCAGCGCGAAAAACGAAATGCCGCGCGGCGGCGCGTAGTCGTCCCAATATCTCCACGTGGGAAAGTGCAGCAGCGCAACGGCGCAGCCGATGAACAGAGCCGCTCCGAGAATCCATTTTTTTGCCAGACTGCTGCGTGCGAAAGCGAACCACGCAGGGATCCCCCATAACGCCAGAACCGAAAAAGTCTGAATCCAATAATGGCCGAAGAAACGCGAGCCGGAACACAGCGCAGCGAAGGAGGCAATTCCGAGTAGGAATAAGAACTGCGCGCGCGGCGTATGCCGTTCCTTCCAAAGTAAAACGACACCGCCTAACGCCATAATCACGGGCACAAACACTTGCAGGCAAAAATCCGCTGAGTTCAAATAAAGCGCCTGCAGAAACCCGCTCCAGCCTGTATCAGCGGCATAGGTCATGGGATATCGGATCCACGAATCCCATGCCCAACCCAGACCGCCTTTAGCTCCGTACCAGATTAGAATCGGCAGCCAGATAAACACAAATCCCGCGAAAGCGAGGATGATTCCGCGAACGCGGTCGGTAAATCTGAACCAGATAGCGGCAGCCGTCGGCAAGGCGAATGCAAGAAAGCTTTGCCGAAAAATCGTCGCCAATCCAAGTAGTACACCCGCACCGATCAATGCATTCCGGTTGTTCGGCTTCGACCAAACCAGACAGAGAGCAGCCGCAATACAAACGATGCCGGGCGATTCCACATTGAGGGCAATGATCTCATGCGGAATATTAAAACTGTTCGCAACCATCCAGAACAGCATCGCCGCGGGAATAGCCGCTGAGCGATCCCAAAGGGCGATAGCCAGTTCCACCACCAGCATTCCGGCCGCGATCATCAGCAGAATATGAGCGGCATGAATAACCGTTAAAGACCTGCCGAAAATGAGAAAGAGCAATTTGAAAAAGAGGACAATACCCGGCGGTTTGGTGGTGCCGAGTAGATCCACTCCGGGCAGCCAGCCTTGATCGAGCGCATCCGCTGCTACCGCGTATTCCGCTTCATCAATATTATAAACGACGTCTTCTAAAAAGCCGGCACGGGATACGATCATCCCGACAATAATAATCAGCCACGCCCAAGCGCGCCGATTCATGCGCCGCTCAACCTAAAAGACTGCGGTATTCGGACACCGCTTGCCCCCACCCTGATCGCAAGGCCATAGCCCAGAGGTCGGGAGTGGGATAGATTTCTTCGACGTTGGGAATGCGCGACAAGGCTTGCGGCAAGTGCCGTCCGGTCGGGCCGAACAACGCCGTGCGGAGGCGAACATGCGATGCGGCCAGCGTCGCGGAGGTTAAGCGAGCAATTTCCTCCTGCGTTTCGGCCAGAGTGGATAGACCGAACACTCTTTCCGTTGAGAAGACCGCCCAGTGTGCGCGCAACCGCGAGATTTCCTTCAAAGGCGCGGCTTCCGGTTCGATCAACACGGCAATTTCCTGATCGGTGCCGCCCGTGCGCGCCATGAACGCGGCCACGCGGGCAAGATCTTCCACCGGACGGCCTCGTTCACCGGTAATAAAGATGCGATCGGGAGCGGAACCTAATCCGGAGATGCGATCCAAGTCTTCGATTTCGGTCTTCACGGCCAACACAGGCAATCCGGGCCGCCGGAAGAGATCGGGAGTATACGAGGCGGAGGTTACAAACGCTGAAACGGGCAGCATGATAATCTGCGCACCGCCGTGAACGGCTCCATAGGCGATATCCAGCAGATCCAAATCGGGCACGGCACGAGCGATGTGAAGACCGGGTTCGAGATCCAAACCGATCCGGAGAATCATGCTCCCTCCATGCGAAATTTTTCCGCCAAAGCCTTTGCGATGGGTGCAGGAACGAAACAATCCACTTTCCCGCCATGCCGCGCGACCTCGCGAACAATGGAACTGTTCAAATACGAATATCTTTCATGAGGAAGCAAGAAAACCGTTGCTACTTTTTCCGCCAATTTGCGGTTGGTCAGAGCCATTTGAAACTCATAATCGAAATCCGACACGGCGCGAACACCGCGAATGATGGCCACGGCTCCGTGCTCCACGGCGAAATTCACGATTAAACCGCGGCACACGGCCACTTCCGTATTGGGAATCTCGCGAACGGCTTCCTCAACTTGCTTGCGGCGCTCTTCCAGCGTGAAAAAGGTTGTCTTTGCCGAATTGGCGGCAAGAGTCACTATCACCCGATCGAATAATTCGGAGGCGCGGCGGATAACATCTAAATGGCCGAACGTGATCGGATCGAAGGTTCCGGGGTAGATCGCGGTTTTCATGAGGCAAGCGGCAGTTTTTTAATCATGATAATCTGCATGCCGTCGGGCAGTCGTCGAATCTCCACATGATCCATCAAGGCACGGATTAAATGAAGACCCCGCCCGTGATCCTTCAACAGATTTTCGGGCAGCGTGGGATCCGGGATCTCCTGCGAATAAAAACCGGGGCCATGATCCCTGACGGAAATCTGCATGTGGTCGGCATAACGCTCGATGCAAATTTCGACGGGAATTTCCGCCCGTTCGCCGTGAGCATGAACGATGGCGTTGCCTGCCGCTTCCGTAACGCATATTCCCAGATCCGAGCGCACTTCCTCGGCAAAGCCCATCTCGCGCGCCATGCGCTCCACGACTTGATCTATCTGCTCAAGCTGATCCAATGAAGACGGTAAACAAAGGGTTTCCACGGCTTGCGGTTCAGACATATTTGATTACCGAAATGGTCAAATCATCCTGTACGGAATCCACCATCTGAAATTGGTGGACGGAATCACTAATGCGGCGAACCATCTCTCCTGCGGGCAAATCGCGCAGTTCGCGGACTAAAGACGTGAGTCTGTCTATCCCGAATTCGCTGCCCGCACTGTCATAGGCTTCGGTCACACCATCCGTATAAAAAACCAGAATATCGCCGGGTTCAAGCCGGATCGCCGTTTCCTCATAGTCCACGTTGGGAAACGCTCCCAGTAGCAGACCGCCAACCTGCAGCCATTCGATACTGCCGTCCCGGCGCATGCGAAACGGCGGGTTATGTCCGGCATTCGCATAGCTGAACATGTGATTCTGCCGGTCCAGTACTCCATATACGGCGGTGACGAAGCTCTCCGGCAAGTTCGTCTCGTAGAGATAATCGTTGACTTTGGAAAGGATGGCGCGAACCGTAAAATTGTTGCGCGATTCGATGCGCAAACAAGCCCGGAAATTCGCCATCAAGAGAGCCGCTCCCACCCCATGCCCCGTGACATCGCCGACCGCCACTCCCATGTCGGTTTGCGTGATGGGGATGAAGTCGAAATAGTCTCCGCCGACTTCACTGGATGGGAAATTCGTGCCCGCCAAATCATACGGTGCAAAATCGGGTGTTTTTGTAGGCAAGAAGGAGGCTTGGATTTTCCGAGCGAGCGAAATTTCTTCCTGCATGCGGCGCGAGTGCAGGCGAATCCGGTCGGCGCGCGCGCGCTCCAGAGCCACTCCCGCATGGTTGGAAAAAGTCGTGAGGCTGCGCAAGTCCCGTTCACTGAAAGCGTCCATCCTGTCCGCTTCCAGATTCAGCGCACCGATGACTTCACCCCGCAGCAGAATCGGCACGGCCAATTCCGAAAGAGTGCCTTCTCTGGCCGCAATATAACGCCGATCCTTGCGAACATCCGGGTCATAAATGGGCTGCCCGGTCTGAATGACCGTGCCTACGATCCCATGGCCGATTTTCACGCCTTCCTGAAATTTCTGGTGAAGCTTCTGCCGTTCGGATTTCTCGTACCCCACGAGCATGTCTATTTCCAGCTGTCCCATCTCGCGGTTGTAGACGAAAATACCGGCCGCGTCAAAATTCACGACCTGCCTAAGGGAATCGAGAATGGTGTGCAGAACATCCTCAATCGCGGATGAGCTGGAGAGCTTCATACTGATTTCCATCAGCGTCTGATTCTCCTGACGCTCACGCTCGACTTCGCGAAAGAGTTCCAGCACGGCTTCGCCGCGAACCGCCTCGCGCCAGACCGTTAAAAAACGGTCCGCAAGGTCTGTATCGGTCCGGCCGTCACGCAGCGACTGAACCAAGCGACCACTCAGATCCGCCAGCTCATGAAGGCGTTCGCCCAATAACTCCAATCGGTCGCCAAAGGACGCCCGCGAAGCCGAAGACGGGGATTCCGCATGCAGAAGATCGTGAATCAGCGATGTCTCCGTAGAATTACTTGAAGCTGGCAACAGCGGCGTCAACCGTGGAATGAGTTTCGAATACTGAATTGAGTTTGGTAATCACCAAGAGCGACGTGATCTTGTCGGTGGCGCGGGCCAGTTTGAGTTCGCCTCCGGAATTGCGGGTGGTCGTCAAAGCGGAAATCAACAATCCCAAGCCGGAACTGTTCATCCATTCCACTTCACCCAAGTCCAGAATGAGTTTGTGTTGTCCGGCCACAACCGCTTTTTTCAACTCATCGTGGAATTCCGCGGACTCCGGCCCGCCCATGATCTTGCCCTTTAATGCGAATACCACAATCCCGTCTTTTAAACCTGTCGAGTACTTCATCGGTCTCTTCTCCTCCCGAATGAGTTTTTTGACCTATTGAAATCGTTTACAGTGCACCTATTCCGCGCGTTCGTTCACCGGGCAATTCGATTCTTGCGAAAATCGAGAAGCGCTTCGATGAAGAACTTTTTCGAGGGACGGTACCGTGAATCCACGCGGATGTTTTTAAGCACGCTCAATTCATCCGGCGCCGGATTCATCAGCAGCATTTGTTCGTGATCCGCCAACAGTTCCGCCAGCCCTTCATAAACCGGGCCTTGCGCCTCATCCACGGTTACTAAACCGCTGATTTCGTGCCCCAGCACGAGGTCTTCCACGGCAATCTCCAATCCTCCCGCCACCTTGTCAAGAAATTCAAAAGTGGGAGACGACTTTCCGTTTTCCACCAGAGACAGATAGGACCGATTAACGTTTATCCGATCCGCCAAAGTCTCCTGCGAGTGCCCAGCTTTCTTGCGGGCTTGCCGAATACGGTCACCGATCTTTGACATATGTGGAGTGGGTTAAGTTGAAGTTGTAATCAATATACAGAATTCCGGCGGAATTGTCAACTATCTTCGACGTTTTGGGGAAATGTTTGTTCCCTATAGAACTCAGAAACCTTTAGCAAATCCGTTCACTCGGCTGTCTGACGCGCCCCACCAACCGGAACGGGCGGTGTCGGCCATAATTGCCGTAGCCGCCGCCCAACGATTCTGCTGACGGATTGTATGCCCTTTGGCTCGCAATGCAGAAAGAACATCAAAAGGATATTCCGGTTCCATATAGAGAACATCCGGCATCCATTGCTGATGAATACGCGGAAAGTCCATCGCTTCCTGACTGGTCATGCCAAAGTCGAGCATGTTGATCAGAGCCAGAACAACGCTGGTAATAATCCGCGGCCCGCCCATGCTTCCCGCAATAATGAACGGTTTTCCATCCCGCAGTAAAATTGTCGGCGACATGGAGGATAGCGGCCGCTTGCCCGGCTGAATTTCATTGGCCTCATTGCCCACTAAACCGAAGTAATTCGGTTTTCCCGGCCAGGTCACAAAATCATCCATCTCATTATTCAAGAGAAATCCTAATCCGGGAACGATCACGCCGCTGCCGAACGGAGTATTAACCGTCGCAGTCAGCGAAACGGCATTGCCGAACGAATCTACCACACATAAATGCGTCGTATGTTTCAGCGGCGGCAGGGAATCTGCTTCCAGAGAATAAGCCCAGGGATTGCCCGCGCCGGGTAATGGTTCATGCGTAAGCCGGTTGATTCTTGATCTTTGCGCATCCGCATAGTCTTTGCTGATTAAACCCGCAGCCGGCACTTTCACAAAAACCGGATCGCCCAATAATGCCGCGCGATCCGCAAAGGCAATCTGCATGGCCTCGGCAATGATATGCACAACTTCCGATGAACCCGCTCCCCAGTATTTCAAATCGAACGGTTCGAGTAAATTGAGAATCTGTATCAAATGCACTCCGCCCGAACTGGGAGGCGGCATGGATAGCACCTGATAACCTTTATAGTCGCCGCGAACGGGCTCCCGCGTTAAAGGCTGATAACCGGCAAAATCTTTTTTACTGAGTATTCCGCCGTTTGCCTTCATGTGCTCTTCGACTATTCGTGGTACATCCCCCGTATAAAATGCTTCAATCCCGCCGGTCTGGACGCGCCGCAGCGTGTTCGCTAAATCAGTCTGAACCAAACGATCTTGAAAACGCAGCGGCACTCCATTCCGGAAGAAAACAGCTTTGGTTCCGGGGAATCTGCCGAGTAGATCGGCATTTGAATTCAAAGACCGCGCGTAACGGCGATTGACAATAAATCCCGTGTCGGCCAGAGCAACCGCTCCGTTGAATGCCGCCGCAAAAGGCAGCCGGCCATAGGTCCGCACAGCCAGATCAAGGGCGGCAAGCTCCCCGGGTGTGGCCGCCGCCAAGACACCTTCCGTGGAAAGTGTGGAAGCCTGCGTCGTATCGCGCGGCACATACATTTTGCGCGTGGCAAGCGCGGGAGCCGTTTCCCGGCCGTCAATGCAAACGGATGTTCCGTCCGCCATGCGAATTAAAATGAAACAACCGCCGCCGATGCCGCTGGAATAACCTTCCGTCACTCCCAAGGCTAAAGCCACGGCCGCAGCGGCATCCACCGCATTTCCGCCCTGCCGCAGGATATCCAGACCGACCTCCGTAGCCAAGGAATCCGCACTGGAAACCATTACATGCGGAGCCCATGCAGGTTGGGGCGAGGCAGCGTGCGAAAGCGGCCCTGCAAATAGAAAAATAATAACCAACAAGAAGACGGAAAGGAATTTCATGGGAATTTCTGGTTGAATCAACAGGGGAAAATGCGGGCCTTCAAGATAGTAAATCCACAGGTAACTCGCAAAGAGGTGTAAAAAAGGAAGGGGCACTTGCGTGTCCCTTCACAATAGCATGAAAACCAAGAGATCAGCGCTTATCGCTGATCTCGACGATCCACTGAAATGGGGAGATCCGGCGGAAAAGCAAATCCCGAAACTGCTTTGACTTGATAAAAGAACGGTCCCGGCTCAGCTACAGCCTCCGTATCAACATATATTGTCGTATCGCTGGTACCGATAGAATCAAATTCACCGGTAACGGAATCGGCTCGTTCAATAACATAGGCCAAAGCAAACCCCGACGGATTCCAGCGCAACTCAATACCTTCGGAGGTCCAATATGCCGTCAATCCCATGGGCGATTCCGGAATCGCGGAAGTTGCCATAATCGGCACACTGACTACCGGCGTGATCACATCGTTGCTGTGTATTTCCAGCGCCGAATGCGAGATTTCTCCACAAAGCAGACTGCCGTCCACGAGTAATCTCAGCGTGTCGGTTTGACCGGGCGGCAGCATTCCGCTGGATGGGCTGACGGAAATCCAACGCGGTCCCGTCGCAAATCTGCGGGCGATATTATTGCCGACACCGGTTTGATTGGATAATATGGTTAAGCCCATGGAGCGCGTATCATTCTGAATGGCGATGGTCGCGCTATTCAAACGAAGAGTGCCCATATTGCCGTAAAATATCCGGATATCGCCGTTAGATGTAATCAGGATTTGGAAATTGTATGTTCCTTGCGGCGATGTGCCGGCACGGACGTTTTCGTAATGTGCCGCGGCGGAATCCACTCCATTCGTCCAGAAACGAATATTCGTTCCGGCAAGCTGTGGCTTCAGATCATCCCACCAGCCGCAAATCGCGGCCGCCGGGCCGGACACCGAAGGCAGAGCCCGATTGGAAGAACTCGTATACGTACTGTCTATAAAGCTGATCCAGCCATTTGCGGAAATCCACAGCCGGCTGTAAAGATGTCCATAGAAAGGAAAATCGAATCCCAACGCGTACGGGCCGCGGACGGCGTCTCCTTCGGTTGTACCGAAAGTCAAGGGAGTCCCCAACGTAGAAATCGGCAACCACTGATAAGCCGGGCCGCAGGCTTCTTCGGAATCCTGCCAATGATAGCCGAAAGCATCCGGACCGCCTGTATCCCTTGTGGCCGCACCATTGGCAAATACCGCCGTCCAGGCCATGTCCCGGCCGCCGTTGTTACTCACATAGATTTCTCGAGTCGTTGTCTCTGTTGTCCCGACAGCGATATCCAAATCCATCGGAGTGACAACGGTCACAGGCGGCGCTTGTCCAAGCGTGCCGACATACCGCGCGAAAAACAGATTTGCCTGAAGATTTTCCGCCGCGAGGGGAATAATGCGGCTGGGCGCAGGCCAGAAATTGTCGGTTTGATTACCCACTTCCGTACTCACGGAATACATTTTCTGATGCTGCGTGGTATCCCCGTACTCCCAATCGAAGGAACCGCCGTTTGTATTGTAAAGCAGCTCCCATGCGGTGCCGACCTCATAGGACACGCCGTTGACGCTTTGAATAGCCGTCGCCATGGAGTCTACAATTAAACGGAATTCCACGTCGTCCTCGGTGATCCCCGTTCCGTGGAAATAGTTGGTTCCCCATGGAATGAGTACGAGGTTTGAATATGTATGATAGTCTATACTGCCGACGAAATGGCGCGCGTTGATGAAATCGCGCAGTCCGGCCGTTTCCGGTTCGGAAAAGGCCGCCGCGCCACGATACGTAATATCGCTGGGATCTCCCGATGACCCTTCGTCATCCAAGCCCCAGGTATATCCCCAGTTTCGGTTCAGGTCTATCCCGTAGCTGCCATCATAGTTGAGACGGCGGTTTTTCCGGTACATGCCGCCGCCGTTCGGATTGGTCTGGCGGTTGTATTCATAGCCGTCGGGATTGACACAGGGAACAAAAAAGAGTTCCCGATTATTCACAATTTCCGTAACCTGCGGATTCGTCCCGTAATTATCGAGCAGATAATTCATGAAGTAAATAACGACTTCCATACCCGCCGGCTCGCGAGCATGGATCAATGCATTATAAAATAGTTCCGGCTCATCCTCATCCACATCCGGATTATCGCTGATCTTCAAACACCACAAGTCGCGCGATTCGATGCTGGTTCCGACGGAAAAACGCGCGGTGGTTATGGCCGGGAATCGGCTGTGCATGGAATCCAGGACCGCTATGATTTCCGCCCATGTTTTGTATCCGCCCATATCATCCAAATGCCCTTCGTCCCGCGCCCGATCGGCATAGAATCGTTCCAGATCCTCATGAATCACTTCATGTCGAAATCCCGCCCGGTTCAGCAGATCAAGATCTTCGGGCCGAGCGACAATCATGGGTTCGTATTTTGTAGGACCCGGAACAACATCCAACTGCAGGGAGAGCAACTCCTTGAGGCGCACGTCCGATGCGACGTCTACTTTAACTAATGCATGATGGCGGTATTCGGATCCGGCATAAACGACAAGACTCCCAAACAAGGGAAGTGCGGTCAAAAAAAGTACACAAATAATTCTCCGCAAGAGCATTCTCCATTTCCAGTCTGTTTCCGAACACGGATGCAGGCTTTAGGGTTCATCGCACAACCGAACGTCGAAAAACCGAATGTGCCGGTCTTGATACGGCAGCGTAATAAAAGTATCCGTGACCGATGCCTCCCGATAATCCAGCGGCGCATCAAGGGATGCTCCGCTGTATACGCAATAACGCGGTGCCGGAACGCGATCCCAAATCAACCGGATGCCGTCTACATCGGGAATAATCAGGAGATGCAGATTATCCGCCGCCGGCATGCTCTGCATATTGACCTGCACTAAAAGCTCTGGCGATTGCGGATCGGTGGATCGGATTCCGATCGGCCAGGAGCGTTCACCAAAACTCAAAGTCCGGTTCTGAATTTTCAGCGGAATCCTCAGCGAATCCTGCCCGCCGATTACTCCCTGTTGATGATCCTGCATCGTACAACGGACACTCGCCGTATCAGGACAATAAAATCGCACTAATGTATTACTCTGTAAAAAGGCCTGGCAATAAGCCAACTGAACCACTTCCGCCGCGTTTTTACCCTTCACGCCCACCGTGCCGTTATTGAGCGGCGTAGACATGGCGGCATACACGAATTCGATCATGCCGTCCGGGTAGAGAATAGTCTGGAACGTATTGGCTCCGCTCTCGTGATAGCGGCGAATCTGATTCCACTGAATGATAAAGCGGTTTTGCGCCGCATCATAGTACTTCAGTACCGCTCCGCCCGAAGTGATGTCCAGATCCACCCAATAGGGAGACAGCAAATAGTACGGATCATGCTGATCGCTGAGCGGATTCGGATTCCACGATCTGTCGTTATTCCAGGAGACAAACGACAGATATCCATTGGAGCATACCACTAAACGGTCAAAATATCGGCCATACATCGGAAACAACCACGGCAGAATTTGCGTATCGGTCGTGGTATCGTCGCGGGCAATCCCCAGATTCACTCCCAAACCGGAAATGTCCGTAAATTGATAAGCCGGACCTCCGGTTAGGCGCGAGCTGGTCCAGGAATAATTTCCGATTATTTCTCCAACAATGTTCGCGGCGAATCCCGCCGGAGCCGTTCCCGTATTCCTGATTACGATTGCCGTATCAACGGTGACTCCCGCCGCCGCGGACAGATCAAGAACCGGATTGAGAAGCTCCAGATGCGGAGTACCGGGCAGCCGGTCTCCCGCCGTGAAACGAATGGCCCTGCCATTCTGGATTGGATTGGCGTGCGCGGGATAAGCTCCATTATATGCGTACTGCAGAGAACCCGTGCCGGATAACCCTTCGATACCCACGGTGCACCCGTTTTTTTCGGATAATTCCTCATACCGGCACTCTAAAACGGCATCTCCGGTGGTCGTGGGATACACTGCCGGATCGTAAATAACTAATTGGAATGTCTCATTCCCCTGGCCGTCATAACGAGGCACGTTTTTCCATTCCAGAATAAACGCGGCCTCTGCCGGTTCATAATAGGAACAGATATCTCCGCCCAAATTGTCACATAGATCATCCCAAAACGGATAGATGACGGGAGCCATGCCCCGCGGCAACGTCGTGTTCGTGTATTCGAGGAACGGATTAATGAAACTCGCGTTGCCGTTCGAATTCAGGTACAACCGGTTTCGTGTCACTCCGTAAAACCGTATTGGAAACGGCGCGGCCAAAGCGGCCGCCGCATCGTTGCTGAGATTGTGAATGATCCCCTTGCCGCCCGCCGACGGAACGATTTCCTTCCATTTATATACCGGACCACCGGGATCGTAATCATCGCAGACTTGATACCCGTAGCTGTCCCGGTTGCTGCACAGATGACTTGGATTGACCGGGAGAATGATCTCGATATCGGTAGCTCCTCTTCCGTACACTTCAATCGCCGGGACGATTCCTTCCGCACAATAGCCGTTCGATGCATGCACGCTATAGGTGCCGGCGTGAAGGGTGGTATGAAAGAATCCGTTTGCGTCGGCCTCGCAAACGGGGATGGCCGGATCGGATACCCAGACCTGAGAACCTGCACCGGATTGACCGAGACATGTCGTAACCGTTCCCCGCAGCAGACCGCAGGTACTCGACAGATTGAGAATAACTTCCAGAGACAGCGTGTCTCCCGGTAATATGCTCAAAGGTATTCTCGTCGTGTCATAGGTCGGCGAATGTATCTGTAAAACAAACGGCCATTGCGCCGGAACAGGCAGAGTGAAGAATCCATTGCTGTCGCATTTGCACCACTGCGGATTTCCGGCAATCGTCACGACAGCGGCAAGGTTGAAGCCGTAGACATCGGATACCTGTCCGGATACCCACCCTATACCTCCTAAAGCGCCCATCACAGCCGCATAGGCGTCTATCTGACCATAACCATATGTGTTATCTTCACCATCCACCCCCAAATCTACGGCCGTCAGCAGCATGATCTTTTTCAAAGAATCGGGCGTAAGCAGCGGATTGGCTTCCAGCATCAAAGCCGCCGTCCCTGCCGCATGCGGGGCTGCGAACGAGGTCCCTGTTCCTAAGGCATACGTTGTTCCGAGGCACGTGCTGCGGATACTGCATCCCGGAGCAACCAGTTCGGGTTTGATTTGCAACGCAGGATCTGGTGAACAAGGGCTCGGTCCGCGGCTGGATTTGCTGTAAATGGAGCCGGTGGTGTTATTGTAGGCTCCCACAGCGAAAGAATTCGTGGCGGTTACAGCGCGATCCGCAGGAATGCGTATCGTCTGCTCCCCCATTTCGCCCTCATTCCCTGCCGCCCAAAAGATGGATATGCCCGCCGCCTCGCAATTGTCCAATGCGGTGTTAAAGATCGTGTAGCATGGCTGAATTGAACTGGATTCCAGTCCCCAAGAGCAGGAAAGAACACGGGGTATATCTTCGAATGTTTCCGGATTTCCGTCCGGATCAATAGCCCATTCAAATGCTTCGATCGCCGTGGAGACGATCGTGGGACTGCTGGACATACCGATGCGCGCGGCAATGAACTGCGCCCCCCAGGCCACACCGACGGTATCTCTCTCCACCATCCCGCAGAGAATACCCATGGTTTGCGAACCATGCCCTACCGCATCGGTGGGTGTAGTCGTGGAACCCGCCAGATCGAGCCAGCATTCGGAATACGGATGACCGCAGTTTCCTCTCCAGTGAGTCGTCAATGCGGGATGGGTGCCGTTGACTCCCGAATCAAACGTAGAGACAATAATACCCGCCCCGGTAATACCCATCGCCCACACTTCCGGAGCACGGATACTCCGCAATCCCAATCCTGCTTCGGCATCATCCAACGTTCGTTGCCCGCGGACTGGTTCCACGTCCGGCCTAACGAAAGTAATCTCGTAGTCCGGCTCGACGCGGTCAACTCCCGGCATCGCGGCTAACAAATCAAACGCATGCGCCGTTCCCCGAACCGCAATCACATTGACAATGAAGAAGGGCCGATAACTCAGGATTTCGCCTTCCGCCTGCAATGCGTTTATCGTTTCAATCAACGGACTTTGTGAATTCGCAACAGCGTTTTTTAGGTCGAAAACAACGGATCGGTGCCGCCGCTGAAGGTCACGCATGTGATGAACCGGCTGGCTATTCCGAGCTTGCAGGTCAGCCTGCGCCCGGAGAACGACCAGACGATTCTCGTATGGCGGCAATTGTGATTCAGTAAGACGTTCGGAAGCAAAGGAGGAGGGTCCGTTCCAGAGGATTAACAGCAGGCTGATGACGAAAACAATCCAGGATCGCCCACGGGTACGAATCATTCGTTCGGCTCGCGTCGAAAAGTTCGTATTCAAATGTGCTGGGGTCTTCGGAAGCTTATACAACGTGGTCAGATGACTTGACAGTTAGTTTTATCCGTTTCGGGCCTTTTCATCGTCAGCAATATAATATACAAACGAAACTACAAGTCCGCTATCCGCCGCCGCAAGGTTATTGATTTTTTCAATTTGTTCCGATCTTGCCCTTTTTGCAAATTTCTCGTAACTTAATCTATTACTTTTAGTTTCTTGCCGGAACATGGGCAGTATTTTACACACACGCCTCTCATCCATCAAACTATTTGCCGCTTCATTCGTCTAAGCTATGAGCACTACAGATAACCGCAGATCACCCATCCTGGCATGAACCATTCATCACAACATCCGTTGAAATATTTTATTCTAATTGTTTTATTAATATGCTCATCGGCATTCGGATTACCGGTATTCGCTACGTCGCCAATAGAATACTTCCCGGCACTAATGGACACACTCATGGGAGGGCATTACGCGGAGGCACATCAGTTAAGTTCAATAATTTACGCTGATTATCCTCAGCATCCGGCAACAACATATTCTCGTATTGCTATATTATACAGTCATATAATTGATCTTGAAGACACAACCGGGCAAGCGGAATTCATTTCTTTGGTAGATTCGTGCGTCCGACAGTGTGAATCATGGAGGAAAGCTCATCCGGACGAACCAGCCTTCATCGCTTGGATCAAGGGAAGCGCCTTATCGTCACGGGGGATAATCCTTTACCGGGCGGGAAAGACTGTAGCCGGGCTTAGGCAATTGGTTTCTGCCCGCGGTGATTTTGACGAAGCCATATCTCTGGATTCCACTTTTTTCGATGCACAATTCGGGAGAGGAACATATCGTTCCGCAGTCGGACGGAATGCCTCTTTATTAGCGTGGCTTCCGTTGATTCCCAGCGCGGAAGAAGGTTGGCAGGATTTACAGGTCGCTGCCTTAAAATCACGCTGGTCCCGCTATGCCGCGTTGAACGCCATGGCTTGGTTTGCGCTGGATGACCGCAACTTTGCGCTGGTTGACAGCATTACATCCGTCGGTCTTGCACGATTTCCGGAAAGCCGCAGTTTTCTCTGGCCGCGCATGGCGATGTATGAACGCCAGGAGATGTGGACTGAAACCGCCCAAATAGCGGAATTGTTGTTGAAACAATATTCGAGTCATCCGGACAACAACGGCTATGAAACCACCGGCTTGCACTGGCGGCTGATGCAATGTGCCGATTCACTCGGGAAACCGGCGGAAGCCGAAGCTTTTGCGCGGGCGGGAATCTCCGCCTTTCGCACTCCGGCCGCCGCCGAACGGAGAAAAGGCAAGCTGGCCGAAATGAAAAAAAGACTCGAACGAATTTCAACCGAAGCGGGGCAAAAATCCGGTGAGTAAACGAGCCGCGACAACCACCCGCGTTTTTAACCGCTCCGATTCCAAACTTCTCGATAAACTGGGGTGTTTTGCCGATGCGGAGCATATACCCTTGTTCGCAGTCGGCGGCTATGTGCGGGATCGTTTGCTCGGTCTTCCCCTCAAGAAGGAAATTGATTTTACCGTCATCGGCGACGCCGTGTCTTTTTCGCAGAAATTAGCCGGGCATTTAGGTGTGCGAAGTCCGGTGATTTTTGAACGGTTCGGTACGGCGATGGTGCCTTATCGCGGTTTTCGGTTGGACTTTGTGACCGCACGCAAAGAGGCCTATCAGGAAGACTCGCGCAAGCCGCACGTTCTGCCCGCCGGATTGGAGGCGGACTTGCTGCGGCGCGATTTTACGGTCAATGCGATGGCGGCCGGATTGAACTCTGGAAACTATGGAGAACTCATTGACCTCTTCGGCGGCGTGGATGATCTGAAGGCAAAGGTGCTGCGTACTCCGCTTGAACCGGAACGCACATTTTCGGAAGATCCGCTGCGCATTCTGCGGGCGATTCGTTTCGCCGCACAACTCGAATTCGCCATTGACAAGCAAACGCGCGAAGCTCTTGAGCGCATGGTGGACCGGCTGAAAATCATCAGCCAGGAACGGATCACCGAAGAGCTTTTCAAGCTGCTCTCCACCAAGCAGCCTTCCATCGGTCTCCGTTTGCTCTATCTCACCGGAGTCATGGAAGTAATTCTTCCCGAGATCAGCCGTCTTTCGGGCGTGGAACAAATTGGACCTCACCATCACAAAGACGTCTTTGAGCATACGCTGCAAGTTGTGGATCAGATCGCACTTTTAACCGACGATCCTGCAATGCGGCTGGCGGCGTTGATGCACGATATAGCCAAACCGCGCACGAAAAAATTCGTGGCTGGAACCGGCTGGACGTTTCACGGACACGAGGATTTAGGCTCGCGAATGATGAAGCCGATCTCCCGCCGTCTGAAGCTGTCGGAAACTGATTGCCTCAAACTTGGGAAAATCGTCGCTCTCCACATGCGGCCGATTAATCTCACGCACGAGGGTGTTACCGATAGCGCGGTTAGGCGGTTGATTGTGGATGCGGATGAAGACTTAGAAGACCTGTTGACCCTATGCCGGGCGGATATCACATCTTCTAAGCCTAATAAAGTCAAAAGATACCTTGAAAAATTCGAACTGCTCCGCACGCGCATCGCGGAAGTGATCGAAAAAGACAATCTCCGCGCTTTTCAAAGCCCCGTTCGCGGGGAAGAAATCATGGCTGTCTGCAACATAACCCCCGGTCCCTTAGTCGGAAAGATAAAGACAGCACTGGAAGATGCGATCCTTGACGGCCGGGTTCCCAATGAACACGATGCCGTTCTTGCCTATCTTCACGAAATAAAATCCCAATTTATAGGGCTTAAAGCCACCCATGAGACTTCGAGTTCTGCTGCTGGGAATCCTCCTCGCGGGAAGCGTTCTCGCTGATCCCCAGTTTCCCACTATTCAAAGCGACACTCCGCTGTCGCTGGATTCGCTTGTTGCGCTGGGATTTCGTTATAATCCCGCACTCCGCCAGACAACCTTTGATACACAACTGAACCGAATCGGGCGCATGAATGCCATCGGCAATTTTCTACCGACCGTTTCATTCGGTATGGGATTCTCGCAGTCGCACTATCGGAATCCGACTTTTACTAATGCCGATGGCAGCGTCTCTTCGTATCCCACGACTCCTCAGGAATTCACCGATTACCGCGTAGTATGGGGAGACACCGCCCCCGACGGCAGTCTGTCCGATCCCAAAATTGAACCGTACACGTACACACTTCCCGGTCAGGATGTACCGGAAGGCGATAGCCGCTCTTCCAGTTGGTCCCTGTCGCTGAACGAGTCCATTTTTGAAGGCGGACGGCGGTTCTTTCTCTATCGTATGGCGAAGTCTCAGGAGGAGATCAACAACCTCTCCGTGGTGGACAAACAAAAGTCGTTGGCCAGTCAAATCGCGCAGCAGGTCATGGTGGTTCTCACTCAGGAGAAGCTGCTCGATCTGGATAAAAGACTACGCGATCAACGCAAAGATGCTTTCGATTTAGCCAAAGCTCGTTTTGACGTCGGCGCGGTGACGGAGTTGGACGTGCTGCAGGCGCAGATTGCCTTAGGCTCCGCCGAAAACACGATCACGTCCGCCCAGCGCGAACTCGAAGCGCAAACGGAAGCTCTCAACCAGATTCTGGGCATTGATCTGAAGAGCCGTTTTCCGCTGGAAACCGCTTACAATGTCACTCCGTTCGAGTTCGAGATTGACGGCTTAGTGCAGGAAGCTTACCGATACCGCACCGATCTTCGTCTCTCGGAGCTAAGCGTAAAGCGCGCCAGGGACAACGTAAACGTCTATCGTACGGAGTACCTTCCTTCACTGTCGTTTTCATGGCAATATTCCCGCAGCCGCCAAACCGGCAAGAATGAGAATTGGACTCTTGACCCTAAAAACGAAAACACGTACTACGGTTTGAATCTGCGCTGGAATCTGTTTGACGGTTTCACACGCGAATACAATCTCCATACGCAGAAGGTTTCCCGCGACAAGGCAGTGGAAAGCGAACGGCAGATGAAGCTCAGTCTGGAAAAGTCCGTGCGCGATGCGTATTACAATTTGGAAAAAGTCTACAATCAGTTGCAGATCACCGGACGCAATCGCGAATTAGCAGAGCGCACGTTAAATCTCGAACGTGAACGCTATCGTTTGGGCGCAACTTCAGCGCTCGGTCTGCGCGATGCTCAAGTCACTTACGCGCAGGCGGAGACCGAACATCTGCAGAAAACGCTCGAATACCAGTCTTCCGTTATTGCTCTCGAGCTGGCTGTGGGAAAAAACTTCAGATAAGTTAAAACGCGGAAACGCGAATACCGGCAGGTCTTTCAGAGGCGAATCATATTCGCCTCTTTTTTATCCCGCTCGGTCTGGACCGCGAATCGGCCTAAATCCCAGCCGCACCTTAAGCCTTGCAATTGATAGAGGATTCATGTATTATAAAAGTTTGAATTAGTCAATTCCAATGCGTTTAAAACACTTCACGCGAAGATTCAACTCCATTTGAAACAAAGATTTCAAGAAGAAATCGAGAGGCGAATCCGGCTGGTCAAGGAATACGTGACTCAGCCCGAATACCTGAACCGCCTTGCTCCGGAAGATATGCGGGAAGCGGTGACCTGCTATTTTGAGTCGGGTGGCAAGCGATTGCGCCCCGCGGTTCTGCTCTTTTGCGTGGGAGCCGTGGGCGGTGATGAGAAGCGCGCCATCTGCGCCGCCGCCGCTACGGAAATATTTCACACATGGACGCTGGTTCACGACGATATCATTGACCGTGATCCCATTCGGCGCGGTTCTCCCACGGTTCATGAGCGGTTCCGGATCAAGCCGTCAACCCGTGAACTGTACGACAACGATGAAGCGGAAGCCCGCCATTATGGATTGTCGGTAGCGGTTCTGGCCGGCGATGTGCAGCATGGCTGGGGCATCAGTCTGATGACCGAACTAACGCGGAAATACGGCCTGAATCCCGCCGTCACCCTGATGCTTATCAATACGCTGGACACACGTGTTTTATGCACGCTTGTGGACGGTGAAATGCTGGACGTGCAATACTCCCGCTTGCCTGTGGAACGGCTGACGTTCGAGCAAGTGGAAAACATGCTGTGGAAGAAAACCGGCGCTCTTTACGAGTTCTGTGGTGAAGCCGGAGCCTGTATCGGTTTGGATTGCCCCGATCTCAAGCATCCGATGGCTGTTGCCTTAGGCCGCTTTTGCAGCGAATGCGGAACCGCCTTTCAACTTCAGGATGATATATTGGGAATCGTCGGGAATGAGAAAACGCTGGGCAAACCGGTGGGGGGCGACATCCGCGAAGGCAAACGCACTTTAATTGTTTTACATGCGTTCCAACACGCCGACCAAACCCAGCGCAAGTTCATGTTGAAAACGCTCGGTAATCCGCAGGCAAGTGCGGAAGACGTAGCGGAAATAAAGCTGCTGTTCACGCAGTTGGGAAGCATCGCTTATACGGCTCATTTGGCCCGGCAGCGCGTGGATCACGCGCTGCAGAATTTGGCGCAGATTCCCCCGTCTCCTTACCGCGATTTGCTGCAGGATTGGGCGGAATTCATGATCGAGCGGGAGTTCTGATCATGTCCTGGATCTGGGTGGCTCTTGTCGGAGCCGTAGTCTATCTGGATACCACCGCCATCGCCCAGCTCATGATCTGTCAGCCGCTTATTGCCTGTCCTTTATGGGGAATCATCGCAGGCAGACCGGAGATCGGACTTTTTTTCGGCATCACTTTCCAACTGATTTGGCTGGGCAGTCTGCCTGTGGGCGCCTCCAAGTTTCCCGAAGGAAATGTGGGAGCGTTGATCGCCGCGGCACTCGCGATCCGATTTACCCCTGATCCAATTTCGGGCTTCCCGTGGTTGATTTTGCTCGCGGCGGCATTAATCGGCATTGCCGCGGCATACGCGGGATCGGAAGTAACTGCTTTAATTCGGAAATCACTGGCCCGTGTCTCCGACCGGCTGATTGCGGCGGCTGAAGCCGGACGAAGTGCGCGTTTTAATCTGCTTTTCTTCGGCGCAATCGGCGTTCACGCCTTGGCCGGATTTTTATTGACGGCGATCTTCTATTTTACGGGTTCGTTATTGCTTGCCCGAGTGCCGCAAGAACCTTTTTTCGATTCGCTGTCGGGACTCTGGCCTGCTCTGTTGGGTGCGGGAGCCGCCGTCATCGCGCTGCGCTTTCTTCGAAAAACGAATTTGGTGTGGTTTTTAATCGCCTTGGTCTTGAGCATCGGCGGGGGATTCTTGTGGCTCTAAAGACCGGCGAGATCCTCCGCATCGTATGGCGTTCCCTTTTCCTGCAGGTGCCGCTCAATTATCGCACCATGCAGGGCAGCGGCTACTTGTTTGCAATCTGGCCGTGGTTGAAAAAGGGCGATAAGCGAATCAGTCGAGTCCGTGCGGCATCCGGCTATATGAACGCCCACCCGGTTACGGCAACTCTGGCCATCGGCGCGCTTCTGAAACGATTGCAAACGGACGATGCCGAGCGGGATCCGATGTCCTTCAGTCTGTGGAAGAATATGCTCTGCGGGCCGCTGGGCATGACGGGGGATTCGCTCATTTGGGATCGCTGGAAACCGCTTGTTTTTTCCCTGGGCGTTTTAGTTCTCGTGTGTTCCCCGACCATTGCAACGTGGTGGATCGTTGCTCCCGGCGTTCTGCTGATCTATAATATCCCGCTCTTCATCACGCGATTCTGGGGAATCCGCGCAGGCTACCTTCGGGGCGAACGCGTTCTCGATACATTGAACCTGCCTGCGGTGGCCGCGCTCCCCCGCAAGCTGGGTTTTATTGGTTCGCTGATCGCAGGCGCGCTTTGCGGACTCAGCTTGTTTCGCGCTGACGATAATCCTCTGCACGGAGTTCAGTTCCTCATCGCTTTTTTCGCCACCTGCATCGGCATACGAAAAAACGTACCGGTGGTCTGGGTACTGCTGGCCGCTGTGGGTCTGGCTTTACTGCTTCCTTACTTCGGATCGGAAATTATTCAAAGAAGATAGTGCCGTGATCCAAAAAGATTTTATTCTCATGAACAAGCTGGGTCTGCACATTCGTCCCGCCGCCCAGTTTACCAAAATTGCCTCCAAATATAAGGCGGACGTCTTTCTCGTCCGCGACGGCATGCGCGTGAATGCCAAAAGCATTATGGGAGTCATGATGTTGGCTGCCGGTCAAGGCACTCGTCTAACCATGGAATGCATCGGTGAGGATGAGGATCAACTCTGCGCCGAGCTGCAGACACTCATAGACAATAAATTCAATGAAGAATAACCCTTCTCGCACGACGCCCGGCATAGAAACCGTCCTGCGCGGCATCCCCGCATCGCCCGGCGTATCCATCGGACGCGTCCATTTGCTCATTCCGGAGCGAGTCGTGGTTGCTCCGCACAAAATCGCGCCCGCCGAAGTTCCGTCCGAACTGGAAAAATTCGATCAGGCGATTGCGGAAACCCGAACGGCTATCGAGGGTTCGCGCGAACGCGCACTGGCGATTGCCGGAATTGCCGCCGGCAAGATTTTCGATGCCCATATGATGATCTTGGAGGACGTCGTTTTTCAGGAACAAGTCCGCTCGCGCGTGGAGCATGAGCAGTTCTCTGTGGAGTATATCGTGAACGATATCCTCGGGCAAAACATCGAAATCATGCAGAAGCAGCAGGGAGAAATGTTCCGCGAACGAGCTTCCGACATCAGTGACATCCGGCAGCGGCTGCTGCGCTTTCTGCGAGGCGAGGGAGACATGATTCCGCACAGCTTCGATGAACCCGTTATTCTCGTGGCTCCCGATCTGTCTCCTACCGATACTTTGCATATTGACCGCCGCCACATTCAGGGCATTGCCACAGACATGGGCGGCTTAACTTCGCATACGGCCATTCTCGCGAGGTCGCTCGATATTCCCGCCGTGGTCGGTTTAGGCCAGCTCTCGGCCCGCGTGCGCGACGGCGATTCCATTATTCTCAATGGCAATTCGGGTAAAGTTATTTTGCATTCGAGCGAAGCCACCCTGCAGGAGTATCGCGGCAAACAAGAACGGTATCAAAGTTTTCAAACGGCTCTGGGAAATTTAAAGGATCTACCCGCGGCGACCACCGACGGGCATGAAATTCATCTTTGGGGCAATATCGAGCTGCCGTTTGAAGCGGAGTCCGTGCTGACCCACGGCGGCGGCGGCGTCGGATTATTCCGCAGCGAATTTCTCTTTCTGACGCGAGACACGGTGCCTTCCGAAGACGACCAATACGATACGTACGATAAGGCCGCGGAAATCATGGCGCCCCGGCCAATCGTCATTCGCACGTTCGATCTGGGCGGCGACAAGCTGCACGGTTCGATCAACATCAAGCAAGAACGGAATCCGTTTCTCGGCTACCGGGCCATCCGGGTATCTCTTTCCAGACGCGACCTGTTCCGTACGCAATTAAGAGCGATCTTGCGCGCGTCACGGCGCGGAAATGTGCGTGTCATGTTCCCCTTTATTTCGGGAATGGAAGAACTGCGCGAAGCGAAAATGGTTCTGGCCGAAACGGCGGCGGATCTCGAACGCGAAAGAATTCCTTATGATCTCGCTCTGCAGGTAGGGATTATGGTGGAATTGCCGTCCGCCGTGATGATTGCCGATCTGCTCGCGGCGGAATGCGATTTTCTCTCCATCGGAACCAACGATTTGATTCAATACTCTGTTGCCGCCGACCGCGGCAATGAGGCCGTGGCCGGATACTATCGCAGTTTTCATCCGGGGGTGCTGCGCATGATACAGGTCACCGTGAAAGCCGCGCATAAACTGAAAAAACCGGTGGCGATCTGCGGCGAATTCGGCGGCAATCCGGTCGCCACTCCGCTTTTAGTGGGCTTGGGTATTGATGAAATCTCCACCAACTCCACAAACATCCCGGAAATCAAGAAAATCATCCGCACTCTTTCCTTTGATGAATGCAAAAAAATCACCGCCAAAGCCATGCGCTTCTGTACGGCGGCGGAAATCTCCGACTATCTGACCGGCGAACTGAAAAAACGTCTGGCCGATCTGCCCATCTGGTTTTCCTGAGCAACTTATGACACTGAAGAATATTAATCTCTCTGCCGAACGCATGCGCGCGCTCGATCCCGGCAACATGCTGGGCATGACTCTGGAATTGCCCGATCAAATCCGCAAAGGCATGGATATTGGCGCGGGTTTTCTGTGTCAGCATTCCTTGGATAAGATAGACTATGTGGACTGGATGGGCTTAGGCGGCAGCGCCGTTGCCGGAGATCTTCTGCAAGCTTTCGGCTGCGTCCCCCCCGCTCTGCCTCTGCGCATAGACGTTCGCCGTCATTCGCACGACTCCACGGCGAAACGGCTGGTGTGCAGCTATTCGGGCAACACCGTGGAATCGGTCTATGCGCTGGAAAGCGTTCCGGCTTCGCAAGTGTGGTTCTCCATGAGTAGCGGAGGCAATCTTGCCTCGCTCGCTCAATCGTCAGGCATTCCGCATCTAATGATTCCCGGCGGTTATCCGCCCCGCGCCTCCGTCGGTTTCGTCATCGGGGCCATGCTGTCCATCTTCGAAAAACGATACGGGTATCAACTGGATTCTCCTATCGAATCCATTCTCCGCAGCCTTACTGAAGATGCGGAGCAATACCGCCAATTCTCCGCGGAACAAAATCCCGCGTTGGATCTGGCCCGAAAATTAGTAGATAAAACGCCGGTCATCTACACAACCGATCCGGCGATGTCGGCCATCGCTTTTCGGTTTCGTGCGCAGCTTGCAGAAAACAGCAAGGTCTGGTCGCATTCCGCCGATTTACCGGAGTTAGCTCACAACGAAGTGGAGGCCTTTCACTTTCTCGGGCAAGTTCTGCCGCCGCCACTGGTCATTTTCCTCGGCAAATGGAATCCGCAAGGTCAATTCACAGATCCCCGACCGGGAATTCGCGAAATCCTCGACTCCCTCCCCGCTCAGCATATAACCCTTGATCCTGTTGCGCTTTGGGACACAGGAATCGGCAAAATGACCGCCGGTTTACGCCTCATGCTGCTTTTAGATTCCATTAGCATCTATTTGGCGGTACTAAAAGCAATTGACCCTCTTGAAATTCCTGTTATAACAAAACTTAAGAAACTCACCTCACACGCTTGATATGCTGAGGGATTTTCGTTAAGTTTATTGCCTTGTATTTTTAGGCCTCTCAATT
Source organism: Candidatus Zhuqueibacterota bacterium (assembly GCA_003818605.1). Classification (GTDB taxonomy): domain Bacteria; phylum Electryoneota; class RPQS01; order RPQS01; family RPQS01; genus RPQS01. The sequence goes on from RPQS01000039.1 coordinate 30,783, forward strand.
GCACAAGGATAAAAACTAACTTGAAAGCTATTATTCCTGTTGCCGGAGTCGGTTCCCGGTTGCGGCCGCACACGTTTACAAAGCCCAAGGTTTTATTGAATGTCGCGGGACGGCCTATTCTTGGTCATATTCTCGATCATCTTGTGGACTGCGGCGTGACGCGGCTGTCGTTAATCGTCGGTCATATGGCCGACTTGATCGAATTGTATGTACGTAAACATTACGATGTGCCGTCGGAATTTATTATTCAGGAAGAACCGCGCGGCTTGGCGCACGCGGTCTCGCTGGGACTGGCTCCTGAAGATAAAGAAGTTTTAGTTATTCTCGGTGATACGATCTTTGAAACCGATCTGCAAAGAGTCATCGAAAGAAGCGACACGACATCGCTGGGGGTTACAACCGTAGAAGATCCGCGCCGCTTCGGAGTTGTGGAAACAACCGGAAATGGCCAGGTCACACGGCTGGTCGAGAAGCCGGATGTACCCAAATCGAATCTGGTTTTAGTCGGAATCTATATGATTCGCAACGCTCCCCTTTTACGCGAATGCATCCAGACGCTTTTCGAACGCGAACTGACCACTCGGGGCGAGTATCAGTTGACCGATGCCCTGCAGCTAATGATTGAAAAAGGCGAACCCGTTACGACGTTTCCCGTAACGGAATGGTTCGATTGCGGAAAGCCGGAAACGCTGCTGGCCACCAATCGGCATCTGCTCGACCAGAAACAAAATTCCACGTATGAACCGCGCCCCGGAGCGATGATTGTTCCCCCGGTCTACATTCATCCGACGGCTGTCTTGGAACGCACTGTTGTAGGACCTTACGCCACGGTCGGCGAAGGCGCTGTGGTTCGCGACGCGATGGTGCAGAACAGCATTTTAGGCGGCGGAGCGCACGTGGAAAACGCTCTCATCAGCGGTTCATTGGTCGGCAACAATTCCACCATCATCGGCCAGTTTCAGAAATTCAATCTCGGCGACTCGAGTGAAATCGTCGCCGGGCGGGATTTCCCGGAATAAAGAATAATTCGTTGTCAGAATATGCAGCCGCGCTCCTTTTTAACGGGCGAGCGGGAGCGCAAGGCTTAGGCAGCTTGCCTTAGAAAGTAGATCATGAGCAGTTTTGTTTTTTCCAGCGAATCGGTAACCGAAGGCCATCCCGATAAAATTGCTGATCAGGTTTCGGATGCCGTGTTGGACGCCGTGATGAAGGACGATCCGGAAGGACGCGTAGCCTGCGAAACGTTCGTGACCACCGGCCTTTGTCTCGTGGGCGGTGAAATCACCACGTCTACGTATGTGGATATTCCGGCCCTTGTTCGCGGCGTGATTAAGAGCATCGGCTATACCGACGCATCGTATGGATTCGATTACGAAACGTGTGCGGTTATCACGACCATTGACCGTCAGAGTCCGGATATCGCGATGGGCGTCAACACCCACGGCGCGGGCGATCAGGGGATGATGTTCGGCTATGCGACTCGCGACACCGAAGAAATGATGCCGCTGCCGATCGTGCTGGCCCACAAGCTGACGCATCGCTTGTCGGAAGTCCGCAAGAGCGGTACGCTTGATTATTTACGGCCCGACGGCAAATCGCAAGTGTCGGTTCGCTATGAAAACGGCGTGGCCAAGGCCGTGGAAACTATTGTCGTTTCCACCCAGCATGATCCGAATGCCACGCAAAAAGAAATCACTGAAGATATCAAGCGTGAAGTCATCGCCCATGCCATTCCCAAGCAATTGATGTCCGCAGATTGCCGCGTGTTCGTGAATCCGACCGGCCGTTTCGTCATCGGCGGACCGCAGGGCGACGCCGGTCTGACGGGCCGCAAGATTATCGTGGATACTTACGGCGGTTGGGTAGCCCACGGCGGCGGAGCGTTTTCAGGCAAGGATCCCACGAAAGTGGATCGCAGCGCCGCTTATGCCGCCCGCTGGGTGGCTAAAAACGTGGTCGCCGCGGGACTGGCGAAAGAGTGCTTGATTCAGCTCGCTTACGCTATCGGCGTGGCGGAACCCGTCTCCATCTTCGTAGATACGAAAGGAACGAGCAAGTTGTCCAATGAAGAATTGGAAACTCGTATTCGTAAGACGTTTGACCTGACCCCGTGGGGCATCATTCAAGCCCTCGAATTGCGCCGTCCGATCTATCGCGAAACGGCCAGCTACGGTCACTTCGGCCGCACAGGCGACGGTTTCACTTGGGAAAAAACAAATCGCGTGGAGCAACTGGCATGAGTCCATCAAAAGTAAAAAAGAGCAAACCTTCCGCAAAGGCTCAGGCCATTCTGCGGCAAAAATACCACGTCTGCGATATGGCTCTTGCCGCTAAAGGCAAAGACCGGATTTTATGGGCCGATCATGACATGCCCGTCTTGGCCATGATTCGCGAACGTTTCGCGCGCGAAAAACCGCTGCGCGGCAAACGCATGTCGGCTTGTCTGCATGTCACCGCGGAAACGGCCAACCTGATGCGCACCCTTAAGGCGGGGGGTGCGGACTTAGTGCTCGTCGCTTCCAATCCGCTGTCCACGCAGGATGACGTAGCCGCTTCGCTGGTCAAGGATTTCGGCGTGCGCACGTATTCCATCAAGGGCGAAGACCGCGACACCTACTACGCACATCTTGATGCCGCCATGCGGCACGAGCCGATGATTACAATGGACGACGGCGCCGACCTCGTTCACGGCCTCCACACCACGCACACCCGCTTTGCCAAAGGGATCATCGCCTCGCTCGAAGAAACTACAACCGGTGTCATTCGTCTGCGCGCACTCGAACGGCAGGGACAGCTCACGCTGCCGGTTTTTGCCGTGAACGATGCGGAGACCAAGCATCTTTTCGACAACCGCTACGGAACGGGCCAGTCCACGCTGGACGGCATCATCCGCGCTACGGATGTTCTGATCGCCGGTCGCACGGTGGTTGTTGCCGGATACGGCTGGTGTGGAAAAGGCTTTGCCATGCGCGCCAAAGGACACGGTGCGGATGTCGTTATCACAGAAGTCAATCCGGTTCGCGCCATTGAAGCGCGGATGGACGGCTTCCGCGTGATGACCATGGCACAGGCCGCTCCCATCGGCGATATCTTCTGTACCGTTACGGGCAACATGCACGTGATTCGCCCCGAACATTTCGCCAAGATGAAGGACCACGCCATTGTCTGCAACAGCGGACACTTTGACATCGAACTCGATCTGAAGGGTCTGGGCAAGTTGGCAAAGAAGGTCGAAAAGAACGTCGTGGCTTTCGTGGATCGCTATACGCTGCCGTCCGGCAATCGGATCATGGTGATCGCCGAAGGCCGTCTGGTCAACCTCGGAGCCGCCCACGGACATCCGGCTTCCGTGATGGACATGAGCTTCGCCACGCAGGCCTTAACTTCGGAATTCGCCATCAAGAACGCGAAGAAGCTCACGGTCACCGTGCATGACGTGCCGCGCGCCATCGAAGAATACATCGCCAATATGAAACTGATGACGATGGGCGCGAAAATTGACAAACTCACGCCCGACCAAAAGAAATATCTTTCATCGTGGACTATGGGAACGTAATGGACAAACTTCTGGATTCGCATCCCCACGAGTTTCAGTGCAAAGGACGGAGGCCCCTCCGTCTTTTGTGCTTCTGGATCATTATAGTCATGATTCTGGCCGGCTGCGCGCTGCCCGAAGCGCCCGGCGATTATTCGTGGGATACTCACCTGACTGTTCCTTTCGGCATTCGCACTTACGGGTTGATCGATCTGGTGGATTCCAGCGAAGCGATTAATGCGGCGGGATCCGGCGTCGGCATGGACGACGACAGTCTGCTGTATTATGCAGCCTTCACTGACTTGGAAATTCCGATGTACGATTCGCTGACCATTGAACCGATCACCGACACCCTTTTCAAACCGGCTTGGGTGACGGATACCACGTCATTTTACACCGTGGTCAATCAACGGCACCGCCTCATTCAGGGAACCATTGAAACCGGCACGGTAACCGTCTCCGCGCGCAACATTTCCGATGTTCCGGACACGGTTCGGGTGACGTTTCCGAATATGTTGAATCCGTTGGGCGAGTGGCTGGTCATCAAGCGATTTGTGGCGGCACAAAGCCAATCCGACACCACGTGGAATCTGACCGGATACCGCATCTCTCTTACGGAAGATATCCCGCAAAGCGTGGAAATCCGATTACACGCGTCTGAAGGATCGCAGATTCATGCCGTCGTGAACACCAGCCGTTTCCTGTTCCGCTACTATACGGGCGTACTGGCCGAGCAGGAATTGGAAAGCTTTGCCAGCGGCCGCTCGGTGGATTTGCCGCCTGAAGGTTGGGAATCCGTACATCCTACGGAAGTGGAAGCTCTCATCCATGTCGAGCACGGCGTGAACGGCTTGCTGGCCAACATCTCAACGAACGTGGCGACCTATCTGAGCGGTTTGACTTTGGCTTCCGCCAACCTGAATGCCTCCGGCGTTAATTTGGGACGGGATACCAGCGCCGTCGTGCCCGATCTGTTGCAGCTGCTGCAAATCTATCCC
>RPQS01000040.1 GCA_003818605.1 Candidatus Zhuqueibacterota bacterium
ACATCTACGACGTCGGGACGCGCTTCAATCCGTTTCTGTTTTTCAAATCCACTCCCCGCGCCTCCCGGTAGTCGGAATAAATCGGAGATCCACCATGCCTTCCCTGAAAATGGGTCGCGGTCAAGTCGGTTTCACGGTCGCCCGTTCCTACAAGACCACTCTGGAAAAAGCGTGGAACGGCGCCACGCAGGCCAAACATCTGAAAAAATTCTTCGTGGACAAAGTCAGCAGTGATTTCACGCCCGAAGTCCGTTCCGTTGTCTGGGAATGGAAAGGCTACGAACAGGCTCATCTCTACATCACCGCCTGCAAGCCGAAAGAATTCGTGGAATTCCACTGGAAAGCCGAAGGTGTGAAATACCACACCTGTGTCCGGCTGGAATTCGCCCGCATCCGGGGCCGCGTGCTGCTCACGATAACCGAGCAGGGTTGGACCAATGCGGATGTCAAGTCCGCCTTTGCCCACTGCACCGGCTGGACGGATTTCGTGGACTACCTCAAAGCCTATCTGATTTATGGTCTGGATTTCCGTAAATAAATCAATTCAAACAAAAATTTACAAGGTGGGGTCGCGTGACAGACATTACCTAATCGCCGCAGCTTTCGCCGGAGTCTGATCTGACGCCTTCAGGTCACTATTCTAATTTACAAATAGTCGTCTATGAATGCAAGCGTTGCGATCTCGTACTGAAGCAAAATCGTCCGCCGTATGCGCACAGGATTTTGTTGTTCTATCTTTTCTGTCCTTTTCGTATGTGCAATCGGATAATCAATTTTGCTCCGTTTCCTAACACTAAAATTTAGGAGCCAAACAATGACCACATATGCAGTATTAGAGCATCCGCAACTTGGTAAAATTGCGGTGAAACAAGGATTCTCTTGGCCAGCTTTCTTTTTCACGTGGATCTGGGCGTTGTCTAAAGGTCTTGTCGGGGTCGGATTCGGGTTGCTTATTCTAGTACTGGTTCTGAATTTCGGCGGTCGTATCCTTGTTTATTTTCTGGGGATTCCAGGCGTATTTCTCGATGCTCTCATTGTGCTTGTTTTCTGTGGTTCCATCGGAGGCGGAGGAAATGGTTGGGTAGTAGAGAAGTTGATCGGTCAGGGATATGTATTGTTGGGTGAAGCGGAAGCGAATTCCAAGAAAGATGCCGCATGCGGAGAAATTAAAACCACAGCAATTCAGGAACCAACCGGTACCATGCAAGACACGGAATCGTACCGGAATCTTGAAACCGTGATCAATGATTATCAGTCACGACCGGATGTTCCGCTGAATTTGGGTCAGAAAGAAAGATTGCTCAAGCTTGCGGCGACGCTTCGTCCTGACGTCACGAGTGAGGAATGGCTCGACATTGCGCGTCTTATTAACAATAATCCGCGAGCCGATCTCAGTAAATACAGCCTGTATAATTATGGAGGCATCTGCTAAGAACGGTTCATTTCGCGAATGGCAAGTGTGTGAATAAGTCATTATGACTACGCCTAAAACCATGACCTTCTGGGATCATTTAGATGAACTCCGCCGCCGTTTGCTCTGGTCGCTGGCGGCGATGGTTATAGCGGCCGTGGGCGGGTTTTTCCTTTCCTTCCGCGCGCTGGATTTTCTCATTCAGCCGTTCATGGATCAAGTCACGGGATCGCTGGCTTTGCTCGCTCCAGCTGACGGCTTTGTCGTTCAAGTGAAGATCGCTCTCGTACTCGGTTTGCTTGTTGCCGCGCCTTTCGTTTTTTTCGAGCTTTACGGTTTTATTGGCCCGGGTTTAAAGCCGAAGGAAAAACGCTGGCTGTGGCCGGTGGTTATCATCGGCACACTGCTGTTCTGGGGTGGGGTCGTGTTTGCGTGGGTGATCCTGCCCGCCGCGCTGGAGTTCCTCGGTTCGTTTGCGCAATCCGGTGTTCAGAATTTTTGGTCGTTGAAAAACTATATCAACCTCGTGCTTTTTCTTCTTCTTGCCTTTGGTCTGATTTTTCAACTGCCGCTAATTATCGGACTCCTGATCGCTTCCGGTTTAGTGAGAGCCGAGGTATTCCGACATCATCGCCGCTATGCCATCGTGGCAATTTTCATCGTAGCCGCCGTAGCTACTCCCACAACTGATGCCGTCACCATGATGCTCATGGTCTTGCCGCTCGTTGTTCTCTATGAATTATCCATTTGGATCGGGGTACTGGTGGAGTCAAAGAGGCGCAAGCAGCGTTCTACCATCGAACCGTGTTAAAACTGTTCCGCGGTCGTCGGTTTTCCGATCGGTAACGGCGTATTTGATCGAATACAAGAAACGTAAAGCGGCCTGCATCATGCAGGCCGCTTTGTTGTTGGGGCGGTGCGCCGGGAGGGCATTCCGACGCACCGTGGGCAAGTGAATCCCTCCGGGCAAGAGGGATCCGGGCTCATTTAATCAAATGCAGTTTGCGCACGGCATGGTAATCCCCGCTCGTCATGCGCGCAAAATAGACTCCCGAACCGACGCGATTCGCGTTCCATGATACGCGATGCGTTCCGGCTTTTCGGTAATCATCCACGAGCCGCTCCACCTCGCGTCCCATGATATCGAAGATGACAATTTGCGTTGTCCCGTCATGCGGCAAGGCGAATTCCATCGTGGCTACAGCGTTAAACGGATTCGGATACGGCGGATTCAATGCGTATTCGCGCGGCAAGTCTCGCGCATCGCCAATCGCCGACGGTCCGCGGATTTCAAACACACCGTCGCTCGTATCGGCCAATGCCGCATTGGACAACGCCGTGACGATGAGATAGCAGTTCTGCGCCGCCGGGCCGCTCACAGTCCAAATCTCCGAAGAATCATTGACCGTTGCCGCGAACAAGGTGTCATACTCATTGACCGGCTCGCCGCGCCACAGTACCAAGCTCACGTCTCCGCCAAAGCCTTCGCCCGTCCAGCGCAGACGAATTTCCTGATCCGTTTCCAGCACTTCGCCGCCGTTCGGTGCCACCACTCGGATCTGCGGCATCACAATCCGTAGTGGTGAATCGGTTGTGTCGGTTAGTTCTGGCCGATCCCTTGCCGTAATTCTCAGAGCCACCATGTCCGCCGCCGGACCTGTCACCGTCCATAAGAAAGAATCCACCGTGACTTGTGCCAGTGTTTCCCACGGATCGGCGCGGTCTCCCGCCGTCACTTCCACGTCCACCGCTCCGCTGTAGTTTGTACGCTGCCAGCGAATCCATTTCTGTTCGCCCACATACCACGTTTCGCCGCCGCCAAGCTGCAAGGATAGTCCGGGTTCGATGACTCGCCGCACCGGGCTGATCGCGTAAATCGCCGGATTGGCAAACGAGCTCACGCGAATCCGCAGCGAATCCGTTCCGGGTCCCACGACTGTCCAGAAATATTGCGCTTCATTGGTATTGTCGGATAGTGTCTGCCACGTCCCGTTCAGCGAGTCGCGTGATACTTCCAGCTTCACCGCGCCGCTGCCGTCCGTCCATTGCCAAGCGATGGCCAAAATATTTCCCACCGTGTCTATTCCGCTTTCGGCGGGAAGCAGGAACGTCAATGCCGGAGCATGCACCGTGAATTCAGAAGACGTGTCCGCTAATCCGGTGACTTCATCCAGAATGACGAGCGACACGTGGTCGGATCGCGGCGGAGTAACCGTCCAATCGAAGCTTGTTGCCGTGCTGTTGCTCAGCAAGGTTTCCGCCGGCAATCCTTCGCGTAAGGCCAGCAAGCGATACGGCCCTTCCGACCATGTTGCTTGCCATTCCGTGTGAATGACATCGCCGATATCGTAATCCGTTTCGAATGTCCCGACAAATTCCAGTTCTCGACGGAAGAAAGTCACATCGCTTTCCAGTGTGTCTGCCGCTTCCGCATAGTTCACACTCACAATCCGCAGCCGCGCATGCGACGTGGTGTCTCCGGCAATCGGCCACGTGAACTGACTGCCTTCACCTTCATAGAGTGTTGTCCACGCTCCTGAAGGATAATTCCGGTCAAGTTCCAGCCGCACGCCGCCGTCAGTCTCGTGATTACTCCATGAGATCTGTAGATCCGATCCGATCTCATATTCGCTTTGTGCGAGCGGATTCAGAGCCAGACCCGGTCTTACCAACCGCATGTTAAAGATGGTGTCCGCCGCTCCCGGCCGCGCATCCAGCATCACTCGCACGGAAAGTGCCTCGGTCTCTTCTCCGATCGGTATCCACAGGAACTCATTGCTCGCTGTCGTGCCGAGACTTTCCCATGCAGACACCGGATAATTGCGGGAGACGGCAACGCTGACGTCACCTTCCGCATGCTGTCGTGTGAATTCAATGCTCTGCGCATGATCCAGCACCCAGCGCACTCCATTCGCGGGTGAAGTGATTGCCAAGCGCGCCGCATACGGCCCACGAACGGCAATACTGTCGCGCGGCACTCGCTGTGCCATGTCCTCAATCACAATCCAGGAGTTTTCCGTTTCGCGCGGCGACAACAATCCGATAGCTTCCACGCCGGTGACATTCGCGGCTAAGGTATCAGTGATGCCCGCCGCTGTGCGGAGTAGCACGCGCACTGCGCCCGTGTAGGCCGTGCGTTGCCAACTCACGTTGAACGAATCCCCCGTCCACAATTCCTGATTGGAAATCGGTGCGGTAATGTGCAATGCCGCCGCCCGAATGCTAAAAGTTCCCGATTCCGCCGTCCATGTGCTTTTCACCGAAGACGTAATGCGAATTCTTGCGCTCTCCGTTTCGCTTCCGTTTACCGTCCATAAAAACGAATCCGCATCTACATTGACGGCCAGCGTTTGCCACGAACCTCCGGGATAACTGCGATTGATCGTTACGTGCACACCTGCCGGATGATCTTCTCGTGTCCAACGGATTGGCAATACGCTTCCCAGCGGAACAGTTTCACCACCGATGGGATTCGCCAATAGGAGCTGCGGCAAGGCCAGCACGAAATCATCCGACTGCGCGCTGATGCTGGGACTCTGCACGCTGCGCACCATGATTCTGGCTTGTTCGGTGGGCGGTTCCGTCGGTATCCATGTATAGGAGTCCCCCGCGACATTCGCGGCGATCAGTTCCGAAAAACTTGCTCCCCCGTTGCGCGATAGATAGAGATTGACCGGACCTTCCACCGCAATGCGCGTCCACGAAAGTACCGCCGGGAATCCGATGATGATGCGTGCTCGTCCCAGATCTCCGAAGAACAATGACGGTACCAGAATCTGGAAATTGCCCGCCATGGTATCGCCTAAGGAGGCGTCTACCGTGGAAACAATCCGCAGCCGTGCGTTATTCGTGCCCGGTTCGGTTACCGTCCAGTTGTAGAAGGTATCGCTGACCGATGAAGTCAGAGTCGTCCAGGCGCCGCCCGGATAGCTGCGGCAAATGTCCACTTTCACAGGATCGTTTACGATCAGACGCCGCCACGTAAGGCTCAGATTTCTCCCGGCAATCGCGTTATGTCCCGCGGATGGTGTAGCCAAAATGAGTTCCGGCGCGGCCAGAGAGAACAATCCGGATTGCGCTTCCAGAGGAATTCCCGCCGAACTGCGCACAGTAATGCGCGCATTGCCCGATGCTGACCCGCTCGCTGTCCAATGAATGGAATCGCCCGCCACTCCGGATCGTAAAAGCTCCAACGGCGCGCCGGGTGAACGTTCCAATAAAACGTCCACCGGAGAACTGAATGACGTGCGCGTCCATATCACAGTCATGCTTCGTCCGAGCGCCTGCACATATCCCGCTGCGGGCAGTGTGACATTCAGACTCGGAACCAGAATCGCGCAGTTGAACGAGGTCATGCTCGAAATCCAAGCCACGTCCACGGAGGTAATCCGCAGCCGCGCGATATTCGTGACCGGGCCGGTGACGTTCCACAAAATCGAATCGCCGTCCGCTATGCCGATTTCTTCCCACGGTCCGCCTGTGCCCTGACGCGAGAGTTCCACGCGCACGGTTCCGGCGGTAAATCTCCGCGACCATTTCAGCGTCACCGTTTCCCCTGCGTAAAATGTATCCGCCGCCGAGGGCATCACATAAACAAATTGCGGCTGACCGATGCGCACCGCACCATCCGTCGTGTCGCCCATCATCGGATTGGTCGTCGCCAGCACGCGAATGCGTGCCGTTTCCGATGCTGCGCCCGAGGCCGTCCATGTATAGCTATTGCCGCCCGCGTTTGATGCCAGCGTTTCCCATGATCCCGACGGCCAATTCCGTTTGATGTAAATGTTCACTCCCGGAGCAAGACCCACGGAACTCCAAGCGATCTGTACGGGCAAACCTAACGCAATCGAGTCTCCCGCAACCGGTGTGAGCAGGTGCAGCGATTGGTGCGCGATCAGAAAATCCACATCGCTTACGTCGCTGATACTCGAATTGGTAACAAGCTGAACGCGCAGTCTGGAGTGAAGTCCCACTGCTCCCGTAACCGTCCAGCGCATGGTATCCGCCGATGTTCCGCCGTTGAGTACTTCCCACGCGCCGTCCGGATAATTCCGGTTCAAATCAATTCGCACCGGGCCGGTCACTCCCGCTCGCATCCAGCGGAATGTGTAAGCCTGTCCGATAATCAGCGTGTCGCCGTTGTTCGGCCAGAGCACGGCCAGTCCGGGATCCATGATCGAGAAATCGTTTGAAGTATCGCCGAAGACCGGCTGACTCTCATACACAATCCGCAGGCGCGCTTGTTCCGTGGTCGGCTGTGTAACCGTCCATGAGTAATTGTTGCCGGTCTGTCCGCCGACAATCGTTTCCCATGTTCCGCTCGGATAAGCGCGATCCAGTTCCAACCGCACGCTGCCCGCAAGTCCGCTCCGCGTCCATGCGACCAAGTAAGTGCTGCCGGCCGCCCAATGCTCGCCGCCCGCCGGCGAGGTCAACACCAACGACGGCTGGAAGATCGTGAAATTGGCGACGGATGTATCTCCGACGGACGGATTGCTGATCAGATAGACTTTTATCCGCGCCGTTGTGCTGGCCGCACCGGACGCGTTCCAAACCAGAGAGTCGGTCGTGGTCGTTCCGAGAACTTCCCACGATCCTGCCGGGTAGCTTCGGTTCAGATCCACGCGCACTTCTCCGTCCGCTTGGAACCGAGTCCACTTAATCGTATACGGGAAACCTGCGTTTAAAGTTTCGCCGCCGTTGGGTGTGATGAGGGCTATCGGCGCGCTGATGATCGTAAAGTTGGCGTTTGAAGTGTCGCCGCGTGTGCTGGTCGTAGTTGAGACTACCCGTATCCGCGCGTTCGTGGCGGAACCCGATACCGTCCATACATAGCCGTTGCCCGAAACCGAAGAAGCGATTGTCTCCCACGATCCCGACGGATAATTTCTCTTCAAGTCCACACGTACGTTTTCACTGACGCCCGCTCTTTGCCATTGAATCGTCTGCGAGCTGCCCGCCAGCCACGTCTCGCCACCGTTGGGATAGATCATTGTCAGCGACGGCGCGGCAATCGCAAATCCGGTTTCCGTCGTATCGCCTACAAATGCTTCCGCCGTCAGGAAAACACGCAAGCGGGCATTGGCCGAAAGGGCTCCGGATACGCTCCAACTGTAAGTGCTCGCTGTAACCGTGCTGGTCAAAGTCTCCCAGCTTCCTGCGGGATAATTGCGGTTGAGTTGCACCGTCACATTGCCTGTGGCATTGGTTCGCGTGAAAGTAACGGAACTGGTCGAACCCGTATAAACCGTTTCGCCGCTGTTGTGACTCGTTAGTGCCAGAGCCTTTGCGACGAACGAGAAGTTCGCCGCTGAAACGTCGTTGATCGTTTCATCTGCCGTCAATTGAATCTTTATCCGGCATGTGCTGGAAGCAGCACCCACTGCCGTCCACCGGAAAGTGTCCACCGTAACGCCGGTCGTCAATGTTTCCCAACCACCGGATGGATAATTCCGGTTCAGCAGTACGCTCACGCCGCCCGTTGCCAGTGTTCGTGTCCAACGCACGGTCAGCGGCCCGCCCAGCGTGTAGCTTTCTCCGCCGTTCGGAGCCGAGAGCGTCAACGCGGGCTGCACGATACTGAAGTTCGCGTTCGATTCGTCCGCAATGGCCGGATTGCTGTTCAAACTCACCCGCACTCGTGCCAAAGTTGTGGCCGGACCTGTAACCGTCCAGCTCATGCTGTTGCTGGTTTCCGTCGTAGACAAAGTATCCCAACTCCCCGACGGATAATTGCGATTCAAAACCACCGTTACCGGCCCGGTTGCATTGGATCGTGTCCAGGTAATCGTTGTTGCGCTGCCGATGCCCAGTGAAATTCCGCCGTTGGGCGCCGTCACGGTCAGCGATGCGCTAATTAAACTGAAATTCGCGTTCGAGGAATCGCGCGCTGACGGCGCGGAGTTCAGGAATACACGCACGCGGCAAGCCGTGGATGCCGATCCTGTCGGTGTCCAACTTACGCTCGTACCCGTAACGGTGGTCGAAATGTTTTCCCACGTCCCGCTCGGATAAGCGCGATTCACCTGCACGGTGGCTTCGCCATCCGCATTGTTGCGCGCAAACGTGATCGTCTGCGCTTCGCCGATCACCCAGGCTTCCCCGCCGTTCGGCGAAGTTACGGTAATACCGGGCGCTGCAATCGTGAAATGGCTTCCGCTGGTATCGGCAACGGTGCTGTTGCTGACCAGATATATTCTCACTCGCGCCGCTGAACTTGCCGCCGCTGTCACCGTCCATTGCAGTGAATCTACCGCTACGGCACTCGCGAGAGTTTCCCATGATCCACCCGGATAGCTGCGGTTAAGCATCACCCGTACGTCGCCCGATGCAAATTGCCGCGACCAGCGAATCTTCTGCACCGAACCGATCAGCCATGTTTCGCCGCCGGCTGGAGCCAGCAAGGTCAATTGAGGTATGCCAATGCCGAAATTCGTATTGCTTGTATCGCCGACGGACGTCGCGGCGGTCAAGAAGACTCGCACGCGTGCCGTTGTCGTTGCCGAAGCGGTTACCGTCCATGCATGACTGGTGCCCGCCGCCGTTGTGGTCAACGTTTCCCACGTTCCGCCCGGATATGTGCGATTCAATTGCACGGTCACATTGCCTTCAGCGTCGTTCCGCACCCATGTGATGTTTTGCGAAGTTCCGATTCCCCATGCCTCGCCGCCGAGAGGAGAAGTCAGTAAAAGTCCCGGAGCCGGAATTGAGAAGTTGTTATTGGAGGAGTCGCCAATTGTCGGTGTCGCCGTGAGAAACACGCGCACCCGCGCCGCCGCCGATCCCGGTCCCGTCACCGTCCAACTGTAGCTGTCCGTTGTGACCGAAGAAGACAGCGTTTCCCATGCTCCTGCGGGATAGCTGCGATTGATTTGTACGGTCGCCGCACCCGCTGCATTGTATCGCGCCCAACTGATGGTCTGTGAAGATCCCACCGCCCAACTCTCGCCGCCGTTGGGTGAACTGACAACAATGCCCGTGCCAATCACGAAATTACTGTTGGATTCGTCAAGGAGCGTGGGCAGCGTCACCGATGATACTCGTATGCGCGCCGCGTTGGAATACGGCGTGGTCACGTTCCATGCGAATGTGTCTGCCGTCACGCCGACGGCGATCGGTGACCACGTGCCGGTTGAGTATTCGCGGTTGACGTACACATTCAGTGGCCCGTCCAGATTCGTCCGTGACCAGCGAATCACATAGGGAAATCCTGCCGCCGCAACTTCTCCGCCGTTCGGTGTCGTAACCGCCAGAGTTGGAGTCAATACCGTGAAGTTCGCATCGGAAACATCGGTGGCGGACGTGTACGAATTCGACGTCACCCGCACTCGCGCGCTCGTCGTTCCGTTCTGATCTACCGTCCACACCAAACTGTCCGCCGTCACGGTAGATGCCAGCGTCACCCACGATCCTGAAGGATACGAGCGATTGAGTTCTACCTTCACCGAACCGCTGAGATATTGAGTCGTCCAGCGGATTCTCTGAATGCTGCCCGGAGTGAGCGATTCGCCGCCGTTGGGATAGGTGACCGCAACCGCCGGTTCCACGATATTGAAATTCGCGCTGCTCGTGTCTCCCACGCTTGCCAGAGCCTGCAGGTAAATCCGAATCCGTGCCGTGGAACTTGCCGGAGTCGTAACCGTCCACGCATAACTCGAAGAGGAAGTAGTGGTCAGCGTCGTCCAATTGCCCGAAGGATAGCTGCGGTCAATCTGTACCACCACGTTTCCGGTAGTGCCTGATAAGGTCCAGGAAATCGTCTGTGAAGAATTGACAATCCATGTTTCGCCGCCGTTCGGCGCGCTGAGGGTTAGCTGCGGCTGCGTGATTGAAAAATCGGCGTTGGAAATGTCCGTCGCCGCCGGTGTTTCCACCGAAGTGATTCGCACGCGCGCATGCGTTGTTGTCGGATTCGTGACTGTCCATGTAAAGCTGCCGTCGTTGGATGTGGACGAAGTCAGCGATTCCCACGATCCTCCCGGATAATCCCGGTTCAATTCAATAGCCACGTTTCCGCCCAGGCCGCCCGTCGCCCATGTGATGTTCTGCGACCCCCCCGCGATCCACGATTCGCCGCCGTTGGGAGTCTGCACAGCCACACTGGGTGTTCCCGTAGATGTCTGCCACATGCCGCGTCCGTGTGTGGCCGCGCGCAGCATTCCTGTCGTCGGATGCAGCGCGATGTCGTCCACGACTACGTTCGGCATGCCGTTGGAATAATCCGACCACGAACTCCCGCCGTTCGTAGTAGCATAGACGCCGAGATCCGTCGCGACATACAGTTTGTTCGGATCGTTCGTATCATACACGATCGAGTTGCACGGCATGTCCGGCACGCCCGTCGAAACGTTCGTCCACGATGTCCCGCCGTTCGTGCTCTTCCAGATATGTCCCGTGCCGTATCCGGAAACCGTCACCATCACCGTATTGGGGTCGGTCGGATGCACGGCTACGCGCGTGATATAGCGATAGGGAAGACCCGAATAGCACGACGTCCAGTTCGTGCCGCCGTTGGTTGTCTTCCACACTTGCCCGTTGTTTTCGTATCCGACGTAGATCACTTGCGAATTGGACGGAGCAATCGCAATCGTACTGATATATTGAGTGCTCAGCGCGGAGGAGATCGCCGACCAGTTCGACCCGCCGTTCGTGGTCTTGTACACCATCGTCGTGCCGGTATACAGCACGGTCGCGTTGGACGGATCCATCACGCGCGGCGTGACCCACGCGCCCACGCCGGAAATTCCGCTCTGAATGGCATAGAAGGACGAACCGCCGTTGGTGGATTTGTAGTGCGAACCGCGCTGCGTTCCCGCATAGATGATGTTGGAGTTTGTGTGATCCACGTTGCAGTATGCGCCATCGCCGCCCAGCACAGCGCTCCACGTCGTGCTGCCCGTATACTTGTTTGTGCCGTTGTCCTGTGTTCCGCCGTAAGCCGTGTTGCCGTTCAGTTGGTCGTTGCACATCGCGTAGAACTGATACGTGGCCAGTCCGCTGTTCAAATCCGTCCACGTGTCGCCGCCGTTCGTGGATTTGTACAATCCGCCGTCCGTTCCTGCGATGATCGTATTCGGATCTCCGGGCTTGAAGGCCAATGCGTGGTGATCCGCATGCGCATACAGCGAGTGTCCGGGAGGATAGTTCCAGTACGTTTTCTGCGACCAGTTCACGCCGCCGTTGGTGGACTTGTACAAGTCCAATCCGGAGGAATAAACGATGGACGAATTCGTGGGATGGACTTCGCACACGATATTGTACCATCCCTGCCCAGAGTACATATTGGGTGTTGAGGCCTGCAGCGTCCAGCTTCCGCCCGCATTGGTCGTGCGATAGATTCCTAAAAGCCCCGCGCCCGCCGAAATGGTTTGTGAAATACCGACGTACAGCGTCTGTTCGCTGCTTTGCGAAATCGTCAGCGCCATCCGCCCCATACTTGTAGCGGAGGGCAATCCGCTCGATCTCAGCGTCCACGTTGCGCCGCCGTCTTCGGACTTGTACACTCCATTGCTCGAACCGCCCCATGGATAACCAATCGCGGCATACAGCACATTCGCGGAATCGGGATGGATGATCAGGTCTTTTGTGTCCCCGCTCAAATATCGCGTCCAACTCGAACCGCCGTCCGTGGATTTGTACACGCCGCCGCCCCCGCTCCAGATATTGGTTGCGCACCACAGAATCTGCGAATTGGTGGGATGAACGATCAGTTTGTTGATCGCCCGTCCTTGCGATTGCGTCCAAGACATGCCCGTCGTGTTCCACGTGCTGCCCGCATCGGTGGATTTTAAAATCCCCGCGCCGAGCACTGCGTCTACGTTGTAAGCCCCTTCGCCCGTGCCGATATAAACCGTATTGAGATTGCTGGGATCAAGCGCCACCGAACCGATGGCCAACGAGGGAAGATCGTCTGTCAAAGGCAGCCAGCTCGTTCCGCCGTTGGTGGTTTTCCACAATCCGCCGGAAGCCGCGCCGACGTAAATAATATTCGTATTGGTGGGATGCCATGCGATTGTGAGCATGCGGCCCGCGATGTTGTTCGGCCCCATAGCCGTCCAGTTCTCGTCAAGCGTCCGGTCGCGATGGTGGCTGCTCCGCTTGGTTTCCCAAGCCTGCATCCGCGCGCCGATGGGAATGTCGCCGCTCGGAAACGCGCGCTGGCCGTAGAACCATTCCATGCGGTTAAACGGCTTCCAACCCGTCCCTTTTCCCGGGCTGACTAACGGGTCGTAGTGCGTCCGAAACAGTGAATCCATTTGCGCAAACGTGTTGATGGATTCCACGGCAACGTCTTCTGCGCGCAACGTGTTGCGTAGCGGAAGCAGGCTTGTTGCGAGGACGCACACCATAAGAGCGGCCCGAACAAACGGAGTAAGTCCATGGGAGAGCGTAAGCTTGGAAGGGGTACACATCGTATTTCATCACCTCTTGACATCGTATCTCGCAAGAGGTAATGGCAACCCCTAAGCCAAGCCCGTCTACTGCACAGACAAATCATCAGTATCTCGCTCGCGAAGTTCAACACATTTTTAATTTGCCGTGATGTTCGCTTTATCTATGCAAAATGAAGCGGGTCGTCAATATCATCTTGACGACCCGCTTCCCCCCGCTTCAGCGTGTAAATGAAAGGGGGACTTTTTCTCGTTTCTAATTTTCTTTTTCTGCCTTCTCCCATTAAGCAGGAATCCCCGCCATCATGGCGGGGATTCCCGTTTCCGTTTCACATCACCAGAGAGAAGATTCTTTCCGCGCCGCTAATGCGGCGCACGCAATGCCCGCAAGGGCCTATTTCATCAACACCATGCGATTGGTGAACGTTTGCTGATTCACGGTAATACGGTAAAAATAAATTCCGGAACTGAGATCGCTGCCGTTAAACGGCACGGCATAGGTGCCGGCGGTTTGATATGTATTCACCAGTTCCGCCACTTCCCGTCCCGTAATGTCGTACACGAACAAACCGACTTTCCCGGCCGCAGGAATCGAATAGCGGATCATCGTCGAAGGGTTAAACGGATTCGGATAATTCTCCGCCATCAGATACGAGACGGGTTCACCTACCAGCGTCGGTTCGTCCACGGCACTAACCGTCATGATCAGATTGGTCGTGTCGCCCGGTTCGCGCCAGAACTGGCCGTTGTACTCGTAGACAATGATCCACGGCGGGGAGTTCGGAGTCGGTGGAATCAGAGCGCCGACAATATGCATGGGGTGTCCGATTTCTCCCGGAATTTCCGTCATGTCCGTTCCGAAATTCAGGAAGACATGCTCGCCGCCGCTGTTCTGCGGAAGAAACATGAACACGCCCGGAGGATTCACCGGTTCGGGAATGCAGGTGTGGAAATCAAGTTGTCCCATCATTTCGATACGTGTCGGATCTGCATGTCCGTCCACGTCCGATTCCACGGCCGCCCCCCCGCACAGATTCATAACGTACGGTTGGCCGCCGCCGTTTCCACCGTGATGACCAAAGGGTGGACGCCATTCCAAACCGTCAATCTGAAAGACGATGACCATCGGCGGATCGCCGTAGCTGAATAACCCGCCCTCGATCATGATGTCTTGTCCGTTCACAGGTCTTTCTGCACCACTCGGAGGATTATACCACGGCGGACCGAAGCATAAGTGATATTCCGGCGTGCCGTCTCCTTCGACGTCAAGGAAGTACACGGTCCGTCTCGGATGCGCCGTGTCCGGATGCAACACGATCGCGGTTCCCGAAAGCTCGACCGTTGTCAACGAATCGCGCACCGGACGCGTTGTGTCGTGGTTTTGTCCGATCAGTGTGAGTGTTACAATGGTCGGCTGTGTTGGCAGCACTTCAATTAAAGCGGCTCCGAATCCGATCATCGGCTTGCGCGCGCTGATCGTATACGCTCCCGCAATGACATGATCGAATGCGAATGTGCCGTTTTCCGCCGAGACCGCGCGTAAATTCATATGATGGCCGGGATGCCCGCCGTTGACGCCGGAAAGATGAACAAACGCGCCGGGTACCGGACTGCCGTCCCGCAGGGTCACCGTGCCCTGCACCGAGCCGATAGGCTGGGCAATGAGCGTGGCCGTCAGCAGCAATACTGTTGCTATGACCAAGGTTGCGCGTTTCATGGCTTGTCTCCTTACAGTTCTCTATTTCGGTTAGAAGGATGAACCTCGAATCAACCGCACTTGCGAATCGTCGTCGCGGGCGTGGCGACCCGCGACGACGACTGCATATCACTCCGTGGAATTACTTCATCAACACCATACGGCCTGTATGGGTGGTGTTGCCGGCACTCAATCGGTAGAAGTAAATGCCGGAAGAGTGTGTGCTGCCGTTCCAGGGAACGGCGTATGCTCCTGCGGTCTGGTGAGTGTTCACCAGTTCGGCCACTTCGCGGCCGGTCAGATCAAACACTTTTAACGTCACATCGCCTGCCACCGGAATCGAGTAGCTAATGGTGGTAACGGGGTTGAAAGGATTCGGATAGTTGTTCACCGTGACATACGACGTCGGTGCGCCGATGTATACCGGCTCTTCCACCGCCGAGACCATCGCCGCGCCCAAGCCAACCGTATCGCCCGGCTCGCGCCAGAAAACGCCGTTGATCTCGTAGACGATAACAATCGGAACTTCCGCGTTCGGGCAATAAATCTGCCCACCCACGATTGTCACTTCTTCGCCGTTCAGCGGACGCGTGGCGCCGTTGCCCGGATCGTAATTCGGGCCGCCGAAATCCAGCCTGTATTCCGGCTCCGGATCGTCATCTGTATTCAGAGCGATGCACGGAGTCTCACCGTGGAAGCCGATGCAGCGCAGCCACTCGGCTGTGCCTTCGAGTTCCACTAAGGTCACACTGTCCGGATTGCAGCCGTTGTTGCCGTGATCGCCGCCGCCGTGTCCGCCGTGTCCTTGTCCGGGAATACGCCAGACCAAGCCGTTGATCTCAAACACAACAATGACCGGAGGCTCGGCAAACGTCAAGAGTCCGCCTTGAATCGTGATCTGATCGCCGTTCTCGGGACGAACCGCGCCACTCGGCGGATTGTACCACGGCGGTCCAAAGCTTAAACGGAAATCAGGCGCGCCGTCCGCATTCACGTCCAATGCATAAAGAGTGCGGCGGGGATGCAGGCTGTCCGGATGAACCACGATAGCCGTACCGGTCAGCTCAACAATGGTCAAGCTGTCGCGAGGCGGACGGGGAGTCGTATCGCGATGCTGAATGGTCAGCGTCACGTTCGTGGTCAGACCCTGTTCAACTAAAATCATGCCTCGGGCAAAACCCAAACGCGGGGCCATGGCATTAATCTCATAACGACCAACCGGGACACTCGGAAATCCAAACGTGCCGTCCGGTCCCGTTAACATCATAAACGGCGGGCGAGGGCCATGCATACCGCCGTCGTGAATACGTACCATATGGATCTGCGCGGCTGGCACCGGTGTGCCGTCCGCCAGATTGACCAAGCCTTGAACGGCGCCAAACTGAACAGGTTGTGCCATTAAAGCGGAAGTCAAGGCCAGAATTGCTGCCAACGTGAACAAAACGCGTTTCATAATGCAGTGCTCCTAAAGAATAAAGGTTTCAGGTTACGGCTTCATTTAAGGCAATTTTGCGGCCACAACATAACATCTTATTATTTAGTCAGATAAATATAATATTTTCTTCCTTGTGTGATCCAGCTTCCCAGTCCTGCGCATCGCATGCGCAACTCACTGAGATGCAGTGCGGGGCCGCTGACTCTACTCCATTTGCGGGAGAAAATGGGAGAGCGCGACCCCGCACCGTTGAAATTCGCCGAGCGGGATCTGTGATCCCGCTGGAAACTACCTGATTATCAGGCAGCGGAAACACACCCCGCCTGATTATTCTTCCGCCGTGGCGGGTGTGTCACCCGCCCGGCATCCGAGCCTCTATTCCGTCTTCTTCGGACCAGCATCCAGTATAACCGTAAATTGAAGGTCTATCGGCTTGTTCTGCTGAATCCCTCCGCTGCGTTTCTCCATTCCCTCCGAATGACCCTTCCCTTGCGGCCCGCCGCCCATTCCACCGCCAGGGAATCCGCCTCCGCCTCCCGGACCCTGACCGTTTCCTCCGAATCCCGGCATCCCGCGCGGAGGACCGTCCTCACCTTTGCGGAGTTTCTTCCGTTCCATGGCCGGAGACTCTGCCTTGAGAAGAATGGTTGCGCCCGGCTTCAACCACGGAATCAATTCCGCTATTTCGATTCGGAATGTCAACTCGACGGAATTCGGAGTCTCCATATACTGAGCCTGCAATCCCATCTGATCCGCTTCCCCGGCCGTTTTCCGTCCGCTGACGGTTGAGTCAGGGGAGATTATTTCCAAGTCATCATTCTGCATCTTGAGCATTTCAACAACTGAGGACGGCGGCAGATCGGCCTTGGGAAGGAAGTGTCCCGATTGCGCCGGAGGCTTCTCCCCGTGCATGCCCATCGGATAGCGGATTCCCCACTTCAGATCCGGTTTTTCCGGCCTGCTGAACCACAGAGTCAAGCCCGCTCCCTTAAATCGTCCCGCCAAATTCCGTTCCGGCGAATAGAAGCGTATATAAAAAGCGCCGCTGTCGTTGACCATCGTGAGTGAGCCGTTGAGTTTTTCGATTCGGTAAGCCGGAAGGTTCCACCAATCGGGATTACCGCTCACGATGGACGTTGGGTTCAGCCAGACCGACCGTAAAGTCTCCGATTTGCAGCCCGCAAGCAGCAGGCATGCTAAAACTAAAGACAAAACAGTGATTCTATTCAAGTACCACATGATGTTGGATTCTCCGGGGAGTAAAAATCGGGTGTTTTCGCAGCGGGATTTATACCCTATGGTATATCGGGACAGGAACACAATTTAGACACGGGTTGCCGGTCGGGGTTTATCGGGATTATCTACTGAACATCCGGGCCAATTAACTTGCATTCTACTTGTAAAAGCGTAAATTCTGTACCGTGATGGATAATCCGCCCATCTATTAGATGTAAAACACCCCTAAAATCTTCCATACCCTGTTCTCTTGTCCGCCGTGGTGGGTGTGTCACCCGCCCGGCGCGTAAACACCGCAAGGTTCGCCGAGGAGGATCACTAAACCCTCCGGCAATCTTTGGTTCTTTCTCGTTTCTCATTTCTGATTTCCCATTTTCTTCATGACTTCTTCCCGCTGGCTTTTCCTTATCCTTCTTCTCGCCGCTCTTCTCCGGTTCTATAGCCTCGGAACCGAGAGTCTCTGGCTGGATGAAACCTTCACCGTCCGGAATGTCACCATGACCTATCCGGAACTCATCCGTTATTTCTCGAACGAAACCCAGACAATTCTCTTTCATCTCATTCAGAAGGCTTGGTGTGACATCGTCGGGCTTTCCGAATTTGCTTTTCGCATTCCCGCGCTGATCTTCGGCTTGCTGTCCGTCTACGGCACGTTTCTTTTAACCCGCGAGTTGTTTTCCCGTTCGGTGGCTCTCTTCTCTGCGTTTTTTATGGCCATAAATCCCTTCTGCATTTTCTATTCGCAGGATGCGCGGCCTTATTCCCTGTTTCTCGCGTCCGCTGTCTTCTCCTGCCACTTCGGTATCCTCCTCTTGCGGCGATCGGATTGGAAAATTTACGCGGGGTACGTCTTGAGTACGGTCATCGCGTTTTACACTCATCCGCTCGCGCCGCTTCTGTTCGGTGTTCATGTCACGGGTTGCTTTCTGTTTCGTAACATGCCCGGCAGCCGTCCGCTTCGCCCGTTGGTTCTCCTCGGTTTGATGGCTCTCTGTATGGTCATTTTTATCCCGCAGCTTCTGCTGATGAAAAATGCCCTCGTGGCCAAGACCGCCGGTGTCTCTGGCGCTTCCTGGATTCAAATTCCGAACCTGAACGAGTTCACCAGAACGATTCGTCAGTTCTTCATGAATCCCCGTCTGTGCAGCGCGGTCTTGTGGATCATGGCTGCTGTCTTGATCGTTAAATTTTCCGAAGTCCGCAAGAATTGGAAAGAGTTGCTCTATCTGGGTGCTATAGTCGTATGCATGATGATCGGCCCGTGGGTGGCTTCCTACGTGGTTACTCCACTCTATGTGTCCCGTTATGTTATTCCCGCCCTGGCGGCCTTTATGATCTGTCTCGGTTGGGTTGTATCTGTTTTACCGCGAACCGTCCGCGTCATCTGTCTTGCGGTTTTAGTCTATTTTTCGGCTGTCACATTACATGCCTACTACACCGGAGCGGATAAGGATCCGTGGCGGCAAACCGCCGCAGCGGTTCGCGAAGTTGTCCAACCCGGTGATCTCGTCATCGCGCATCCGTTCTATACCGGATCTGCTTTGTTTCATTATTTTAAGCCGCAGGAAGGTCTCACGACGGTGTCTGTCCGGACATCCGAAGATCTTCCTGCATCCGTGGACACCGCTCGGCGCGTGATTCTGGTTTTATCCTATGACGAACGGCCTAACGAAATGCATCGGGGTGTGATCGCGAGAATTGCCCGCGACCGGCTGGTCAGTATGAATCGGCCGTTGCGGCCCGAACTTCATCGCAATCGGTGGGCATATTGGATTGCCAATATTCGCGTCATTGTCTATGAACGTCCGGATTTACCGTAAACTGTGTGCGCTGAAATGTAAAAAATCTATTGCGATCGTCTTGCTTCTCTGCGGATTATCCGCTAAATTGCACCTTGAATTTGTTTGAACACCCTCTCTAAGCATTTGTCCCCACAAGGTTTCACGTGCAGTTTTTATTCTACCCGCTGGCTCTCCTCGTAACGTTCGGACTACTGCTCGGCGTCGTTTACCGCAAACCGGGTAACATCAACCGCGTGTTTGCGGCCTATCGCCGCCCTCGGCGTCTCACGCAAACGATTGCTTTTTGGATGGCGGGCATCGTTGCCGTCTTCGGCTTTGTTCAGTGGATGCGCTGGCCGTACTATGTGGAGTTTTTTACCCGGCTGAGCCGTTTCCAACTCGGACACAGCAGCGTGGGCGAAATTCTGACTCTGGTGGGAATGACCTTAACCATGCTCTGTGAAGCCATTGTCATCATTCACTGGATGATGTACCTTGTCTACTGCTGGATCGGAGCCACCCGCTACCGTCTGCCGCAGAGTCCGCCGCTGTCCGATGATCCTCCCGAAGTTTTAGTGCTGATCACCTGCTGCAATGAAGAGCCGTTCGTTGTCCGCCGCAGTCTCTCCACCGTCGGGCAAATAGACTATCCGCGCGCAAGAGTAGTGCTGTTGGAAAATTCGCGCGATCTGAAATTAAAAGCGCAAGCCGCGCAGATCGCCGCGCAGTACGGAGTGGAAGTGCTGCACGTTAAAAACCGCGGCCATAAAGCGGGGGCGATGAACGACGCGCTCGCTCTGCTGAAATCCTCCGCCGAATATTTGTGCATCCTTGACGCCGACCAACGTGTGGCTCCGAACATCCTCCGCGATCTGGTTCCGCTTTTAGAAGCTGATCCGAAAGCCGCTTTCGTGCAGACGTCTCAGCTCTATGAGAACTGCGAAGAGACCTGGCTCTCCCGCGCCGCCGCGCAGCAGGAATCGCTGCTTTATGACACCGTATTGGAGGCGAAAGGAGCTTTAGGCCGCGCGCTTTGCTGCGGCACGAACTTCGTCATGCGCATGAGTGCGCTGCGGGATGTCGGCGGCTGGGATGAACGCACGATGTCCGAAGATCTCTGCACGTCGTTTCTGATGAACCGGCGCGGCTGGACGACGCTCTATCTACGGAAGGCATACGGTTGGGGTATTGGCCCGCTGAATCTTCTCGGCTATTGGAAGCAGCAGCGGCGCTGGGCGTCTGGCAACACCGCCGTGGCTCATATCGTTCTGCGCGATTTTTTGAAGCAAAAACCCGAACGGCTGCCGTTCCGAATGGCCGTGGGGTATTTGTGGTCGGCCGGATACTACATTACCGCTTTGGCTTTGGCTGTTTTGGCCACGCTGCCCATGATTCTCACGGCAGTTTCTTTTCTGAACACTCCGCAGCTCTTTCAGCCGCGCGGAGACATTCTCCGGCCTGAATGGCTCTTTCTTTCCGTCTATCCGCTCTATGCGATGATCATGCTCTTCCCGTATGTCAACATGCGCATGCGCGGTTATCCCATCCGTAATCTGGTGATGCTGCAAGGACTGCTGGCGATCACCATTCCCGTTTATCTGGCTTCGGCCTTGCGCGGATTTTTCCGCCGGATCACAGAGTTCGAAATCGCTCCCAAAAAACTCATGGCGGGCAGAATCTCCTTTGTCAAGGCTCCGCAGACTTATCTGATGCTGCTCCTCCTGGCCGCTGGTTCCGTGTTGGGCTCCGGCGTCGTCAGCAACCCCGGTTCCGCTATTATGTGGATCGGACTCTTCTGGACGTTTGTCTATACGCTCTCATTCGGGCACTTTTTTATTTTTGCCTATGAGAGCTATCGGTTGCTGAAAGATCGCGGCAGCGAACCGGATGCTCCTGAATCTGAAACTTCCGCTGTTCCTGCGACTGATCATGTCGAAGAAACATCCACCCGTAACTAAAACTCCGCCGAAAAAGCCGCAGCCGGTTTATGCGGCGGCGCATGGTGTCAACTCCCGCGCTCTGCGTTTAAGTCTGCAGATAGCGGGTTTTTTACTCCTGGCCGCCGTGCTCGCCGCTTGGCTGCGTCCTGATCTGCGCGTGTGGGGTTTCCATTTCCTGGCCTTTCTTCCGCTTCCCGTTTCACTCCTGCTGTTTGCGGCCGCTGTTGTTCTGCTCACTCCGTTCGGTGGACGCATGGTCACAGGGCTTACCGCGCGGCTTTCTTTTCTTGCAAACCGTTCCGCCGTGATTTGGGCCGTGGTGGCTGTATTAGTCTTTTACGTCGGTCGCAATTCCATTTCGCTGCTCGGCGACGGTGCCCTGTGGATTAAGGAACTGTCGTGGATCGGCATCTTCGAAGCCCGCGGTCAGGATGTTCCGGGCAGCCGCTGGAAACTCCGCAAGGAACCGCTTGAACTCGGTCTGCATGAAATCGTCTTTCGCGCCGCCGCGAGTTTTCGTCCGCCCGACCCGCCCACCTTCAGTCAGCAGCAGAAGGAAGCCCTTCTGAAAAAGCGGGAAGCATGGTTCATCAGCACGGCGCGTAATACGTACGCGTATCTGTCCATTCTGGCCGGTGCATTGGCTGTGTTCATGGCCGTGCGTTTTGCGCGGCGGCGGATTCCCCCCCGATCGCGCGCGCCGTTTCTGCTGCTCTTGTTCACTACAGCCGCCATGCCGTTCTTCTTCGGCTACGTGGAAAACTATTCGTGGATGTCGCTGGCCATGCTGGCTTTTCTCTTCGCCGGAATCGAGGAATCTTTTCCGCCGCGCCGTTTTCCGTGGAAAACCGCCGCGGCATTTGTGCTGGCTGTATCCTTCCATCTCACCGCTTTCATTCTGCTCCCGGCCGTAGTCTTTTTTCTGTGGAATCACTTCGCTTGTGTAAATGAAAACGAAGAAAACAAACACGTTTTCCGCCGGGCATGGATCGTGCTGGGAGCTTTTGCCGTTCTGGGTTTGGCCGGATATGTCTATGTGAAAGGGTGGAAGGGCTGGATTTCGGTTCTGACCGTGCTTCCGCATCGAAGTAAAGACGGCTACGCGATGTTCACGCTGAACCACGGGGTGGACTTGCTTAATATGTTCGTTTTTGCTCTCGGGCCTGTTTTAGCCGTCTCGTTCTCTCT
This sequence comes from Candidatus Zhuqueibacterota bacterium, assembly GCA_003818605.1. Lineage (GTDB taxonomy): Bacteria > Electryoneota > RPQS01 > RPQS01 > RPQS01 > RPQS01. The sequence goes on from RPQS01000040.1 coordinate 22,078, forward strand.
TTTCCGGAATAAATCTCGCACCGTTGTTGAGCAATCCCGCCTGGCCTTTCTGGCGTTGGCCGCCGCATGCGGAGTGTTTTTTGTTCTCGTGTTCAATCCCAATCTCGGCATGGCGCGCGATTGGGATATTTTAGCCGCCGCCTTATGGCCGGCGGTTGTTCTGGCCGCTTGGCGGCTCGCGGAGTGCGATTTTCAAGAGCATAAAGCGGCGGTTCTCGCCTCGCTCGCGGCCTTCGCGTGTGTTCTGCTCGTGCCGTTTCTTCTCCTTCAGGCGTTCGAGCGGCCTTCGATTGCGCGTTTTGAAAGCTTGCTGCGTATGGATCGCTCCCGCTCCGCCTACGGTTGGGAGAATCTGGCCGTCTACTACGAGAATAAAGGAGATATGCAAAACAGAATTCGCGCGTGGCAAGCGGCGCTGTCCGTTGAAAAAAACCCCCGCTATATGATCAATGTGGCCGTCGCGCTCCGTTTGGCGGGAAGGCTCGAAGAAGCGGAATCGTACTGCGCGGAGGGTGCGCGCAAAAGTCCCAAATTCGCTTATCAGCTTCTTTATCTGGCAAGCGGCTGGGTGAATCGCGGCAATTTGGAAAAAGCCCGCGAACTCGTGCAGCTAACGATGGAACTCGATCCTGAAGATCGCGAAGCGCCGCGTCTGCTGGAAAACCTCAACCACCAGATTGCCAAGCGCGACTCGTTGAAATGAGGGGAAAATCACTCCGTAAAAACGGGCGCGATGTCTCGCGCCCGTTTTGCTCTCCGCCGGGGCGCGTGTCTCGCGTGCCCGCAATCCGCGTTTTTATCGCATGCGATCCAACAAAAAATCCTGCCTCACGGCAAGATTCCTGAAAAAAAACGGCGGTCAGTCGTTAATGGGAAGGCTTGCGAAGAAACGGAATAGTCACGATGAAGGTCGCGCCGCTGCCCGGTTCGGATTCCACGTGAATTTCCGCTCCATAGCGAGCGAGAATGTTGCGGCTGGTGGACAAACCCAATCCGGTTCCGGTCGGCTCGCCGGGAGCGGCTTCGGAACTCTTGGGTTTGGTAGTGAAGAACGGCCGGAAAAGACTCTGCTTTTGTTCGGGAGAAATCCCGCATCCGGTGTCGGCAATCGTCAGTGTAAGATAGCGCCCGTCCGCACGCGTCCGCACGGTTAAAGTTTTCTGCGGCGCGTGATACATCGCGTCAATCGCATTGCGCAGTAAATTGCCGATCACCTGCGCGAAATCGATATAGACGCCGTACACGGTGGGAGAATTCGCGTCCAGATCAATTTCCGTTTTGACGTGATGCTTGAAGAAAAGATTGGCATCCAGGAAACGCAATTCCGTGCGAATGATGTCTTCGATAATCAGATTCTGCGGCTGCGCTTCCTTCTCGTTGCGCGATTTCAGCAGCAGATTCGCCACGATGTCTTTCATGACCAGCGCCTGCTGCCGGATCTGATTGACTTCGTGCTGTCCCGCGTGTCGGAGTTCAAGAATATCGCAAAAACCCATAATCCCCATCAGCGGTCCGTTCAAATTGTGCGCGATGCCCGCCGAAAGCATGCCGAATTCAGCGAGTTTGCTTTCACGCACGAGTTCGATTTCCAGCTGATGGTTCTGCTTCTCGATCAGCTTTTGCTCGGTGATGTCCTTGGCCATGAGCATCACCGAAGCCTTCTTACCCGATTCGAATAAAAAGCTGCGGCTGACCAAGAACACCCGGCCGTCGTTGGCTTCCAGTTCCAGCATCTGCCCTTCATAAGCCGAGGCCAGTCCCTGCAAGTCGGATTTGTCTTTCCGCGCGAACTCTGCCAGCCAGCGATGGCAAATCACCGGCAATTCATACGGCTCGAACATCTGCTCCGCCGCGGGATTCGCGTACAAAATGTCTCCCGTACCCGACACCAGCATCAGGGAGTCCCGCATGGATCGAATGAACAATCCCAGGCGGTCGCGTTCCGCGCGCAAGTATCGTTCCGTGGCCGCCCGCTCGCCCACGTCCCGGCCTACGATAATGGCAAAAGCTCCGTGTCCGGATTTGGATCTCGCTGACATGAATTCAATCAGCCGCGATCTTACGTCCGGTAGGTTGCTCGGAAGCTCCAGCACGTGAACCCCGCCCGCTCCGGCGTCTTCGTAGAGCGTTCGTGCGGCTTTCCGTTCCGGTTCCGGAAACATGTCCAGAAAATGTCTCTTCTCGATCATGTCTTCCCGGGCAATGCCCGACCATTCGCAAAACGTGCGGCTGGCTTCCACGATCAATCCGTCCGACCGGTACACGACGATAATCGCGTCCGGACCTTCCAACAGAAGATCCAATACCGCCGGCGGCTCTTCCTGTTCTTGGGGAACGTCTGCTTTAGTGGGGAGGCCGGAGCGCCGCAGGCGAGATCCGGTTAACAGCGAGCCTACAAAATTGGCCAGAGAACGGGCTCGCTCCGCCGATGGTGACGAAGGAGTCTGTTTTCTTGTGTCGGGCCCTGGGGTATCCGGCGTCGTTTTCTGCAAGTCGCTGTTTGGGGCTCCGGAGGTCATTTACATCTTTATGCTAAGGCAAACCTTGCCCTTGACGGGCTGACACAGCTCTGTCCATTCTGTAATCGGGAACTCTGTTTAATTATAATAAGTAACAGAGCTTGATAGCTGAATCGTTCAGTAAGCTTTTATTCCAGAATACTTTGAGCAATTCCGATGCCATTTCATTTGTACTTTCATTTGCCTTATTGTAGACGGAAGTGTCCATACTGCGATTTCTTTAAAATTGTCCCCCGCGAAGGTGACCGTGAGCGGTATATTTCTGCACTCATGTGCGAAATAAATTTCGCACATCGGCAATGCCAATGGGCCGACGGACCCGTGCGGACGGTTTACTTCGGAGGCGGAACTCCTTCCCTTCATCCGCCCGAAGAAATCTCCGCAATACTGGACCAAATTCGGCTGCTATGGGGTCTTGCCGATAATGCTGAAATCACTCTGGAAGCCAATCCCGCATCGTTGAGTCCCGTCTGGCTGCAGGGATGGAGGGATGCTGGTGTGAACCGACTCTCGATTGGGGGGCAATCGTTCTCCGCGCGAAAGCTCACCATGCTGTTTCGCGATCATGAGGTTCACCACATCTGCGAGGCTGTGGAATCCGCCCGTAAGGCCGGATTTTCGAACATTTCCCTCGATCTTATTTTCGGCCTCCCGGGCGAGACTCTTGAGGAATTAAAGTCCGATTTAGCAAACCTCCGAATGCTGGAACCGGAGCATATTTCACTGTATAACCTCGAATTTCATGAAGGTACTCCATTTCATCGCTGGCGCGAATCCGGTCGCCTCCTCCCGCTTGTGGAGGATTTAGAAGCCGATATGTACATTTTAATACACGATTATTTATGCAATTGTAACTACGACCACTACGAAATATCAAATTTCGCCAAACCCGGTTTTCGCTCAATTCACAATTCGGCTTACTGGCAATCGAACCCGTATCTCGGCCTCGGTCCTTCCGCACATTCGTTCGACGGCAAAATGTTGCGATTTGAAAACATCGCGAACATGCCCGCCTACTTTTCCGCTCTCGAATCCGGCCATTTGCCTATCGCAAAAGAATCCCATTTAAGTCCGCAGGAACGCTGCGAAGAATGGCTGATGCTGTCTCTCCGTCTTTGCGAAGGTGTTGCCTATGAAGATGCCGCCTCCCAATTCGGTGAAAGGCAAGTAAAAGCGCTATGGAAACGTGCCGCGACACTCCCTTCCGGGCTGTGCAACCTTTCGCCGCAAGGTCTGTCTCTTACTCCGGAAGGCTGGTTCCGCGAAGACAGTGTTTTTTTATGGCTGATAGAAGGATTGAAACACCCCGAAAACGTTGACTAATTCTTCTATTTGAATTATCTTAAAGTCTTGCAACGGATCCAAGAAAAATACCAATATCAATCTTTCACAAGGAGTTGAACGTGAAACTCGTCAGACTGCTGACCGTGTGTGTGCTCTGTGCACTGCTGGTTGTGGCTTTTACAAGCTGTTCCAGCAAGAAGGTTGTTTCCCGCGTGGATGCCGAAACCACTATTGATCTTTCCGGCAACTGGAATGACACCGACAGCCGCCTCGTGGCCGATGAAATGATCACCGATGCGCTGGCCAAACCGTGGCTCGTGAATTTCGTCAAGGTCGCAGGTGCGAATCCCGCCGTGATCGTCGGTGCGATTAAGAATCTCACGGATGAACACATCGCCACCGGCACGTTTGTGGGTGACATCGAACGCGCGTTCGTCAATTCGGGCAATGTTCGAGTTGTCGCTAAAAAGGATGAACGCGAAGGCGTGCGCGAAGAGCGTGCCGATCAACAGGCCAATGCATCGCCCGAAACCGTCAAGGAATTCGGCATGGAACTCGGCGCCGACTATATGCTCATCGGCGAGATGAACAAGATCGTGGATCAGGAAGGCAAAGAAAAAGTCGCCTTCTATCAAGTGGATCTCACGCTCACCGATCTCAAGACCAATGAAAAAGTGTGGATGGGACAGAAGAAGCTGAAGAAGTACATCGCCCGCAAAGCCTACAAACCGTGATGACCGACATCTCCGCCGAGCCGGGGCTCCCGACCCGGTCCGCCTTTGGCGAGATCTCGCTTCGCGGACCGCAATCTTTACTTTCATCCTTCATCCTTCATCCTTCATCCTTTCTTCGCGGGAGGATGAAAGGGGGGATTGCTTTCCCCCTGCGTGCGGGGGGATGTAAGGGGGGTCTCTTTGTTCTTCTCTTCACCCTCCTTTTTCTCGTCGGCTGCGCTCCGCGCGTTGCGCTCATGCAGAGCGTGCGGACGGACATGTCCGCCTCGCAATATCAGAAGGCATACACGACTTACTCGCAAAAAGTCGGTAAGACCTCTCGCGTGGATGAACTCTTGAACCTCGGACTCTTAGCATTCGAGGCGGGAGACTATCAAAAGTCCTTCAGCGTGCTCTCCGATGCGGAGCGATTGGCCGAAGAGCGGTTGACCAAGAGCTTATCGCGCGAAGCCGTGGCTTTGGCTCTGTCGGACAAGATGGGAGCCTATCAGGGCACGGTTTTCGATAAAGCCATGCTGCACTACTATCGCGGTCTGGGATTTCTCGCGCAGAAAAATCTCGAATCGGCCACCGTGGAAGGTAGGGCAATCGCGCACTATCTGGAGGTCAACGCCCGCGAAAGCAAGCGCACCTACAAGGACGACGGCTTCCTGCAGTGGTATTCGGGTTCGCTGTACGATGCCTTCGGGCAGTACAACGATGCGTGGATTTCTTACAAGCGCGCGCGGGAAATCTATGCGGACTATTACGGAGTCCGCGAACCATCGTTTCTCTGTCCCGTCACCTATGCCGCCGTACGCAAAGTCGGCGTGGCCGAGTCCGAGCAGGAACTCCTGCAGCAGTGTCCCGCCGCCGATTCCATTCCGTCCGGCTGGGGTCGTGTGATTGTCCTCTGTGAGGCGGGTTTGGCTCCGCCGATTCGTGAAGAGAATATTATGCTGCCCATCTATAAAAATGATCCGCACGATTTCCGCGATGAGAATGAGCGGGAGCATTTCGCGCACGATGTTGCTCTTCGCCGCGGCCATGATTATCATCAGGACAGCGACGTGGAACTGGATTATCTGCTCCGCGTTGCTCTGCCGTATTATGCGGGCGACTATTCCGGTACGCAGATAGCGCAGGTTGTGGTAAAGGACGCAACGGATCGCGAAATCCCCGCCGAACTCGCGCAGAATATCGGCGGTATTCTGCGGCAGGATTTGGCGGATCGGCAGCCCGTGATTATTGTGCGGGCGATTACGCGCGCGCTGATCAAGTACGGAGCCACGAAGGCGGCGGAAGCGGCGGGCGATAAAAAGAATGAAACTCTGGGCGCCATTTTCGGGGCGGTCGTAAACGCGGCGGGTGCGCTCACGGAAGCGGCGGACGTCCGCTCGTGGGAGACTCTGCCCGATCGCATCTATGCCGCCGATTTCCGTCTGCCGCCCGGCCCTCACAATTTGCGCGCGGTGTTTCAGGATGATCTGGGCGGCGTCGTTTTCCGCCACGATTTCCCGCCCGTGGAAGTCAAATCCGGCGACGTCGTTTTTCTCCGCGCAAGGTGTATGCGATAATCTTTTTCCCCGCGCAGGGGGATGCAAGGGGGTTTCATTTAATCTGTCCGTTTATAAATATAATCCCGCCCGTCTCCGGAATGGACAATCCGACCCTCCGAAAAAACAGGACTCATACTACGGCGGTAAAGCGGATTTAATCGCTCGATAATGACATAATGCGTTGCGATCATTCAGTCTGGTCGGAGACAGCGCATTTTAAAACCGTCCACGCCTGATGATTCACGGTAGTTAATGACTATGCTGCTCACTCATAGAATTCGACAACTCATCGTCCCTGCCGCTGTTGCGGCAGGGTTTATCCTGTTGTCATTAGGATGTTCCCGGCAGGATTCCGCGGAAGGCAAACGTCGCGGGCCGATGAAATTCCCCGTCGAAGTGACTACGGTCACGTCCCGCGATGCGAAACTGGTCGTGCAAACCGTCGGATCGGTAGAGGCTTTCGAGATTGTTCAGGTGACGGTTCGCGTCCCCGGCGTCGTGCAAAAAGTCCGGTTCCGCGAGGGGGAATTCGTGGCCGCGGGTGCGCAACTCGTCGAAATCGAACCGGAGCGCTACACCCTGTCCCTGCAATCGGCGGAAGCCGCGCTTGAACGCGCCAAAGCGGCGCTTCGCGAAGCTCAATCCGGCCTGATGCGGCGGGTGGACATTGGCGAACGCAATCCCGGCTTCGTCAGTACCGAGGATTTGGAGAATTGGCAGACGCGCGTGCTGTCGCTTCAGGCCGATTCCGCACAAGCCGCCGTGAATCTGGATTTGGCGCGCCTGAATCTGCGTGACGCCTACGTCCCGGCGCCCGTTTCGGGCATCATGCAAAGCCGTATCGTCAGAACGGGACAATATGTTCAAGCCGGAACGGTTATCGCGGCGATGGTCCGCCGCGATCCGCTGCTCCTGAAGTTTTCCGTTCCCGATCAGGAGGCGCAGCGTCTCCGCGTCGGACAAACCGCCGTATTTTCCACGCGCGACAGCCGGGAAACCTACGAAGCGCGCCTTACCGCTGTGACCGATTTCGCCGATCCGTCTACGCGCATGGTCAGCGTGACCGCCGAAGTCACCGATTCCCGCCGCTCCGAATTGCATCCGGGCGCCTTCGCCGAAGTCACGATTTCCATGGGTGAATCCACGCAGTTGCCCGTTATTCCGCAGCTTTGCATCCGTCCCAGCGAACGCGGATTTCTGGCTTTCACGGTGAAAGACAGCATCGCGCACGAACGGGTGCTCACCCTCGGTCTGCGCACCGATGACGGCAATGTGGAAGTGTACAACGGCGTCGAAGCCGGCGAAATCATTGTCGTGCGCGGCGCGGAAGCGCTTTCCGATGGCGCCGTCGTTCGCATCATTAAAGGTGCGAAATCCGACTCGACGGCGGCCAAGCCGGGCGGAAAAAAATGAACCTCACTGAAGTCTGCGTCCGCAAACCCGTTTTAGCGTGGATGCTCATGGCCGGCACCGTCGTGTTCGGCATTGTTGCGCTCTCGCGGATCGGCATCAGTCAATTTCCCGACGTGGATTTTCCCACCATCAATGTGAGCGCGACGTGGGAAGGCGCTGCTCCCGAAGTGATGGAAAACGACGTGGTGGAAATTCTTGAGGAAGCCCTGTCGCAAGTCGAGGGAGTGAAGGCCATCAACTCCTCATCGCGGCAGGGTTCCGCCAACGTCACGATCGAACTTGACCTCTCGCGCGACGTGGATGTCGCCCTGCAGGACGTTCAAACCCGCGTCTCGCAAGCCCAGCGCCGCCTCCCTCGCGACATGGATCCCCCCGTTATCTCCAAGAGCAATCCCGAAGACAACCCGATCATGTGGATTGCTCTCTCCGGCCCGTTTCCCCAGCAAGTGCTCAGCGACATCGCCCGCTATCAGGTGCGGGAGAAGATGCAGACGATTCCCGGTGTCGGCGAAATCACCATGGGCGGGTGGCTGGAGCGGAACATCCGCATTTGGATTGACGCCAACAAGCTCGACGCCAAGGGGCTGACGGTCAACGACATCGTCTCCGCCTTGCAGCGCGAACACGTGGAATTGCCCGCCGGACGATTGGAAACGACGGGCCGCGAAGTCAGCGTGCGGGTCATGGGTGAAGCTCTCGATCTGGAAACGCTGCGAAAAATCGCCATTAAAGAAACTGCCGCCGGAGCCGTTTATCTGCATGATGTTGCCATTGTGGAAGACGGCTTTGAAGATATGCGCCGTCTGGCGCGCGTCAACGGACAACCCGCCAATGGGATCGGGATTAAAAAACAGCGCGGCGCCAATGCCGTGGCGGTGGCCAAAGCCGTCCGCGAGCAAATGGCGATCATTCAAAAGACGCTGCCCGAAGGCATGGAACTCGGCGTCAATTTCGATACGACCAAATTCATCGCCGACTCCGTGCATGAAATTCAGCTCGAACTGGTGTTGTCCGTCATCCTGACCGCCCTGATCTGCTGGCTGTTTTTGGGTTCGATGTCCAACGCATTGAATGTCATTTTAGCGATTCCGATGTCGCTCTTCGGCACCATTGCCGTGATCTATTTTCTCGGATTCACGCTGAATACGTTCACGCTCTTGGGATTGGCGCTCGCCGTGGGAATTGTCGTGGACGACGCCATTATGGTGCTCGAAAACATTGTCCGCCACGCCGAAATGGGCAAGGATAAAAAGCGAGCCGCGTTGGAGGGAACGAAAGAGATTACGTTCTCGGCGTTCTCCGCCACGCTGGCCGTGGTGGCGATCTTCCTGCCGGTCGTGTTCATGAGCGGCATTATCGGCAAATTCTTTCTTCAGTTCGGCGTCACTCTCTGCGTCGCGGTGCTGCTGTCATATCTGGAAGCGGTGACGCTCGCCCCCGCTCGCTGCTCGCAAATCCTCGACATCTCCCGCGAAAACCGCAATCGTGCGGGCAACTGGGTGGATGATTTATTCCGCCGCTTTGCCGGAACCTATTACAAGCATTTAACGCGATTTCTGCGCCGTCCGGGCACCGTACTTGCTTCCGCCGGGTTTATTTTTCTCGGTGCGGTATTTATTCTGAAAAGCCTTCCCGGTGAATTCGTTCCCTCGCAGGATCAGAGCATGATGATGATCCGCCTGCAAGCCGCGGTGGCGTCGAATATCGAGGAAACCGATCAGCTCTTCCGTAAAGCCGAACAGGTAATCAGTTCCCATTCCGAAGTGACTCGCGTCTTTGGAGCGGTGGGCGGTATGGGCGGCGGCACTGTCAGCAGCGGAGTTCTTTTCGTTACGCTGGTTCCGCCCTCGCAGCGGCAGATGGATCAGAAGGAATTCTCCGGTGTCTTGCGGCAAAAGCTGAATTCCATTCCCGGTCTGCGGGCGGTGATACAGGATCTTTCCCAGCAGGGATTCACCGGCCAGCGCGGATTTCCGATAGAATTTTCCATTCGCGGACCCGATTGGGCGAAACTGGAGCAGCTCAGCGGAGAAGTCACAGCCAAGCTCGCGCAAAGCGGCCTGGCCATGGATATTGACACCGATTACCGTATCGGCGTACCCGAATTGCGCATTACTCCCGACCGCGCACGCTGCACCGATCTGGGAATTTCCATCGAAAACGTCGCCATGTCCATCAACACGCTTATCGGCGGCGAGCGGGTCGGCAAATACAGCAGCGGCGGACGGCGTGTGGATGTGCGCGCGCGGCTGCTTTCCGATCAGCGGCGGCGGCCGGAAGACGTCTCCCGGCTGCGGGTGCGGGCGAAAAACGGTGAGTTGATTCCACTCGCGTCGCTGGTTAAATTCGAAGAGCGTCCCGCCCTGCAGGCGATTTCCCGCCGCGACCGCGAACGGGCGATTTCAGTTTACGCCAACGTGGCTCCCGGCCATTCGCAGGAAGAAGCCATCCGCTATGTGGAAGCGATGTCGGGTGAATTGCCGCCCGGTTATCGCACGGTGCTCGGCGGCTCCAGCGTGGCGTTCAAGGATTCCATGAGCAGTCTTTTGTTTGCGCTCTTTCTCGGAATTCTCGTTGCTTACATGGTCTTGGCCTCGCAGTTCAATTCGTTCTCGAATCCGGTGACGATTCTCACCATTCTTCCGCTTTCCATCGTCGGTGCCGCGCTCGGACTGCTCATCACCGGAAAATCGCTGAACATCTTCAGCATGATCGGACTCCTGCTCTTGATGGGCATCGTGAAGAAAAACTCCATTATTCTGGTGGATTATGCGAATCAAAACCGCGCGCAGGGCTTATTGCCGCGTGATGCCATGCTGAAGGCCGGGCCGATTCGTCTGCGTCCGATTTTAATGACCTCCGTTGCCACGTTGATGGCCGCCATTCCTCCCGCGTTGGGTCTTGGCCCCGGAACGGAGATTCGTTCGCCGATGGCCGTTGCCGTGATCGGCGGCGTGTTTGTTTCGACCGCCTTAAGCCTTTTAGTGGTTCCCTGTTTTTATACGAAGTCGGCGGATTGGAAAAATTCCCTGCGCGAACTTTTCCGCCGCAAAACGCGTTGACCGCCGGGCCGGAATCTTGTTTCCCCCCGTGTCCTTAGGAACGCAAGGGGGGGTCGTCTGTCCCCCTGCTTGCGGAGGGATGAAGGGGGGGCTTCTGTCCATCATTTATCATTTCCTCTGAATGGAGTATCCATGTCCGAAAGCAATACGCCTCACAAACATCACATTTGCCCGTGGTGGATGGGATATTTTTTAGCTTCACCCCTCCGCCGCTGGATGCAGAATCCCGCCAAGATCATTTCGCCGTATGTTCACGAAGGCATGACCGTGCTCGAACCCGGCCCGGGAATGGGATTTTTCACATTAGAGATTGCTGAACGTGTAGGTTTCAGCGGCAGAGTCATCGTTGTTGACGTTCAGCAGAAAATGCTCGATGTTTTGATGCGCAAAGCCAAGAAAAAAGGGTTGGCTGACCGTATTGATGCGCGACTCGTGACGGATGACGGTACGGGCACGGATGATCTGGCGGGCAAAGTGGATTTAGTCTGGGCCTTTGCCGTTGTGCATGAACTGCCGGATATGAATCTTTTCTTCCGCGAAGCAGCCGCGGCCTTAAAAACCGGCGGCAAGCTCTATCTGGCCGAACCGTCCGGACACGTCAACCCCGATGCATGGGCTAAAACAATTGCATCTGCAAAGCTTGCGGGCTTGGCACCAGAATCGGAAATCACCATCCCCCGTTCCCGCACGGCGTTACTGGCGAAATCATAAACAAAAACTGGCGGCGGTCTCCGACCGTCGTCTTTTGCGATCGTTGCGCGGGGTGTCCTTACCCCGCGCATTCTTCCGCCGAGCGTGGGTCGCTGACCCCGACGGAATCTTGCTGTCCCTCCGTTTACGGTCCGTCCGCTTTGCGGACGAGATCTCGTTCCACGAGGGGATGAAAGGGGGGCGTTTTTATCCGCCTCCTCCGCAACGCAAACACCGCAAGGTGCGCCGAGGTATGCGTCCCCGTCCGTCGTAGACGAGATCTCGCTTCGCGGACGTGCCCGGAATCTTCCGCCGAGGTGGGCGCCCTCGCCCACCCGAAAGATCAGAAATCATACGTCGGCGAACATCGTTTCGTATATTATTTTCCGGCCGCACGAGGCGTGCGGCTCCGCGTGCCCGGAATCTTCCGCCGCGGCGGCAGGCGTCTGCATTCTTCGCCTGCCCCACAAGGCGAAGACATCGCCGAGCGTGGGTCGCTGACCCCGCCGGAATCCGCCGATAAAAACTAACGGCAACATCCGGAAACGGACATTCGTCCGCCGTTGTCGCTCTCCTGAGCGGCAATGGCATTCCATTCGCCAATTAATCGCGTAACGACTATGAAACTGTATAAATATCGACGTATTGACGACTATACTATTGCCTCGATTCGCGATAGCACATTGTGGTTTTCGTCGCCAGCAGATTTTAATGACCCATACGATTGCAGATTAAGTATGGATTCCTATGGTACGAAAGAAGAATGGGAGAACTTTCTCAGAGAAGGCTTTATTCCTGATCCAATAATTAGAGATTTAATTGATAGGCGGCAGATACACAATGATCTTGATCTTGCTATACATAAATTACAGGCAATAATGGAAGAGGTTAGGCATAGTCTATGTGTGTGTTGTTTTAGCCAATTGAACAATTCTATCCCAATGTGGTCCCACTACGCTGACGGACATAAGGGAATCTGCCTCGAATTCGATTCAGAAAAAGATACCAAACTACAAAACATATTTGATGTGAATTACTGCGAATCGTTTCCTTCTATCACAATTCGTAATACTAAAGAGGAAATAATGAAAAAATTAGTAACCAGCAAGGCTAAGGCATGGAATTACGAAAGTGAATGCAGAATATTTGCACGCGGAGAAAAAGGGCTGACGAAAGTAGATAGAAGAAGCATGACAGGTGTTATCTTTGGTTGTTCGTGTCCACTGCAAGACAAAGAAAAAGTAATAAACGAGCTTAGAGCATATGTACCAGTACCAAAGCTTTATAAAGCAAATACAAAAATAGATAAATATGAAGTAGTGATAGTCGAATGTAGTGAAAAGTGACTTTTAGGGCAGACGTAGTTGGCCGCAATTACTTTCGTTGCGGCAGAATATAGACACACGCGAGGGGTAGGGACACCCCTCGCGGCGACAAAAACAATCGCAAATTTCCGCCGAGCGTGGGTCGCTGACCCCGCCGGAATTCGCACATAAACTAGCGCTAAAACGGACATGGTCAGCCTCGGCGAGATCTCGATTCGCGGACAGGCCAAGTCCATACCAAATCCTTCGTTCAT
>RPQS01000041.1 GCA_003818605.1 Candidatus Zhuqueibacterota bacterium
ATTGAAACACGTTACGAACATGAATGCCGTGAAACGGATCCAGAGCCGCCGCGCTGGAGAAAACCGTAGCTTGGGGATTGGACGGTACGAGAGCATCGCGTTCATAAGTCAACAACCGCTGCACCCAGTTACCACAGTCAGCGGTACTTTGACAAGGAATTCGCCCTACGGAAAGATCGGGAAGGTAGTCGGCATCATCTAACAAACTATAAGGGTGGTCGGTCAGGCTGGATTGGACGCCGAAGAAAGCCGGTATGATATTCACGTCACCGACAAGCAGCAGATACTCCGGCGGTGGAGAAAGACTGTCGCATAATGCACGAATATAAGTGCGCAGGGAATTGGCGTCGTTAGCGGGTCCCGGAAAGAGGATCGTGCGAACAGATACTCCGCATTGTGTTTTCCATTCGATAAAAGGCTGTAAAACGGACGCGAATAGAGGAGCTGTGACCAGCAGTAAGCGGGCGGGCGGGGTTTCGGAATCCAGCAGAGTAACCGGGGGATTAATCACCACCGACGCTGCAATACTTCGGGATACTTGAGATGACGGCCGCTGATCGAGATGGCTTACCGTCCGAGTCGTTATCTTGATACGCAAGCGGGTGGAAACCGTCCATGCGCGGGATCGCGGCTGATATTGGACAGGGGTGCAGGTCAGTAATGCCACTCGCTGATCACCGAGTTTACCGGAAAGCGACACTTCAGCAGCCGTTTCGGGGTAGATACGGGTACCGTCATAGAATTGCGCATCGGCACTGCGTTGTAAACGCGTTTCGTTGCGATAGAGCGGTTCCGCCGCTGGACGGGCTGCACCCCAATGGCGCGTCACCGACTCTTGTTCCAGAATTTCAAGGCGCGGATTCTCGCCCTTCACGGAAAGCCAAACCGAAAGCTGAGGAAGCTCCGGCCAACCGCTTCGCGACGTTTGGTTCATTCCCGGTGCGGAAATTGTTGTCCATGTCTTCCCGTCCCCTGCGGCAGAATCCACGTCCACAATGCCGAGGCGAAATTCCACGATGATTTCGCCGCGGACTTCGGAAATCAGAGAGATTTCCGCGCGCGACGGACCGGCCGGATCCACAACCTGCATGGCCGCCTGCAGCGGCGCGGAAAGCAGGAGCACAGCCAAGAGAATCACTATATCGTAACGGTGTTGATGCATGGCAACGTCTAAGAGATTGGATTAACAGCAAAAATTAGTGTGCAAATTCTCTGCCCCAATCCGGAAACGAAAACGGGTCATCAGGATTAGCCGATGACCCGAATATTCATTCGGTATTATCATCATTGAGGTTTTAAAACAACGACATGAAAGGCTTGCTGCCCTTTCGGTCCGGGCACTTTTTGGAAACTGACACGGTCGCCCGGCTCCAGAACGCGGTAGCCTTTACCGGTAATAGAGGAGTAATGCACAAACACTTCCTCCCCACCCTCTGTTTCGATAAATCCGAATCCTTTCTTAACCGAGAACCATTTTACGGTGCCGGTATCGGTATCCTGTGTGGAAGCACTGGAGTCCACCATCTTCTTTGTTCCTCGTTGAATCTTGAAAGCAACTACAAATCTATTTTATACCGGCATGATGCAGCCGCAGCTGAACATAGTGTTCGGCCGTGTTGCGGAGCGCTTGTTTATCTTCCGGTGAAAGATCGCGTTTTTTTATAGCAGGAATTCCCGCCCAAAGTTCGCCGTCCGCGATCCGCGTTCCTTCTCTAACCACCGATCCGGCCGCGACCAGGCTCTGCGTTCCGATCACAGCATGGTCAAGTACACGTGCGCCAATTCCAACCAAACAGCCTTCCCGCAGCCGGCAGCCGTGTAGAACAGCCGCATGACCGATGGAAACGTTGTCTTCGATAATCAGATCCGCGTCGCCTTCATTGACATGACAGATCACTCCATCCTGAAGATTCACGCGGCTTCCTATCCGGATTCGGTTTATATCGCCCCGGATTACCGTTCCGTACCAAACAGAGGATTCCGGCCCGATGATCACATCACCAATGACTACGGCTCCGGGAGCAATCCATGCGGTAGGGTCTATTTGCGGCACTTTTTCCAGATAGGGCAGAATGATTGGATCTTGCATACTGGATAAACGATCTGACGTGGTTGGAAGTTGCGGAATTTGGTATACAAATAATACTATTTTTCAATATTTTTGTGGCAAATTATTCGCTATTGTTCTGATAATTATTAAAATAAATCAATTAAAACAGGCGGTGCGGCATTTTTTACATGGGTAATATAAGCCTTTGCCATCTGGTTTTGATAATGTAGGACACTAACTCGTTAATTTTGACTTTACGTCAGACATACGTATCTTGGATAGTCCAATTTTTACAGGAAGACCATGAAGCGATATTTCATTCATTTTTTAGTGAGTTTTATTCTGTTCGGAAGCACAGTTTATCTCTGTGTGAACTCCGTTCAGGCTCATTTCACTCATGGAGTAATGTCCACTGAAGCAAGCCGGTTGCTTCACAAAGAAGCACAGTTGGTGGACCATTTTTGCCTGGGGAATATGCCGGTGGTTCGAGGCAAAGCCGCCATTCCAATGGAATGGGAAAAAGCGCTGGGTTCAATCATCCGCCTTCGGGAAGGGGTCGGAGAAGCAACATCGGATGCACCGGAGCTTATGCCGTTTATTGAAGACATTCGGAAGCTCGGTCCCGGAGAGTCCGTCATCGCAAAGCCTTCAACCGGCACAGCTCCGAGACACGTGCTGGCTTACCGCTCCCAATTCATGCCTCAACAACTGCTGGTGCTGATTAAAACCGATCACTCGCTGCATTCATCCGTAGGGAGCGACTTGCCGCTGTCTCCCCTAATCATCGCCATGTTATCAGGAATAATTGCAGCGTTGGTTCATACTTTCATAATGGCCTTGATCTTTCGCCGCTAAGCATTTCCCTCACGCCGACACTTTTTCCGCACCCGGTTACAAGCCGGGTGTTTTTTAATGATGGTGTCCCTCATCGTCGGGTTCGATTCGATCCGACACGTCAATCCATTCACGCCGGTATGAAACAATCGCGGTGCGTGTTCCGGCCGGGGCGCGAACCTGAATATAATTCAAATCATTGGGAAAAGCGGGAGAGAGGGGCTGCGAATCCCAGTTCTGCCATTGAATCAAGGCCAGATCATCGAACCAGGCACGCCCTTCATCGCCGCCGGCAGGCGCTTGCAAAACAACACGAACGTTGTAGAAATACCCATACTCCGGCACAGCCAGACTGTCCCAAACCTGAGTCCACGGAAACACACCGTTGAAACTGTTTTGAATCGTTTGTTGAGCCTGCAAATTATTTCCGGTGCGGCCGCTGTAAAACTCGAATTGAACCTGGGCTTCCCGCGCATTATTTCCGCGAATCCAACCCATCATCGTATGTTGTGCGTTCCGGTCGTAGGGGGAGCGATACTGATAGGTTGTGCTCACGCTGTTGGTACCGCCGCCGGCGCGATTCAATCCAATGCTGCGCTGTCCGCGGAATGCGGTAGTGGTATCATATCGCTCATAGTTGCTGTTCAAATCCCAAGGCGTAGCGCCCTCGTTTTCGATATTGCCGTGCCATAAAATATTTTTACCGATTCGCAGAGCAATACTATCCGCGGTCTCCGCATGCACGCGCGCGACGTAGCCGCCTCCTCGCATCCGGAAAGGCGCCGAAAAAGCAAAACCATTGCGATCCTGAAGCAGCAGTGTATCCACATAGTCCGTTCCGGTTCGGAAGAGTCCGACAGAATCGAGAAGTACCGCGGCGATTTCCGTGCCCGGATTTCGCACAACGCATGTATTCATCGGACGCGAGAGATCACTGATATAATCGAGGATCGCACCGGCAAGTTCGCCGCGCGCCACGCCGGGGATGTAGCGATCAATATATATCGGATGAACAAGAAAATCACCGGCTCTCTCATCCACCGACAGATCGAACGTGATCACCATCGAATGGAATGTCTCGGTAAGCTGCTGGTCAAAGGCGAAATTCCCCATGCTTTGAGCGATCAGCTTCCCATGGTAGACTTCCAATCCCTGGATAACATGCGGGTGATGATTGATAATCAGATCGGCTCCGAGATCCATGGCATACCGGCGCAAAGCCCGATCGCTGGTATCGGGAAGCAAGACCGGAAGTTGAACCTGCTCATCCTGCGAACGGAAGCCGAGCGAAGCCAAAGCCGGGGGAAGCACCGCGTATTCTTCACCGGAATGCACTTGAATAATCAAGACATCAACACTTGGGCGAACCGCCGGAATAGTGCGTTCGATATGCGCCCTGTCCCACATGGCAAATCCGGGCTTGGATGGTCCGGCCGCCAAAAACGGCTGTTCATTATCCCAGGAACCGTCGCGGTTGCAGAAGGAAAGAATACCGACATTGAGTCCGTTCTTTGAAAAAAAGACCGGCTGACACGCGAGATCTACGTTCTC
Source organism: Candidatus Zhuqueibacterota bacterium (assembly GCA_003818605.1). GTDB lineage: Bacteria > Electryoneota > RPQS01 > RPQS01 > RPQS01 > RPQS01. The sequence continues at coordinate 4,436 of RPQS01000041.1, forward strand.
TCCCGCACCGGTGGACAGCAGGCCCAACGTATCGAGAGTGTTTTTCGTATCCACCATTCCCTGACTGAGATAATCGAAATTGTGATTGTTGGCCAGCGCGCAGAAATCAAAGCCTGCATAGGTTAAGGCTGCAGCGTATTCCGGACGACCTTTGAAATAATACAATTTCGTCGGATGGTGTTCGGTGGAAAGCGTCAATGGACACTCCAAATTGCACATGGCAAAGTCCACCGACATAATCAGCGGTCTCATTTTCTGAAAGATGGCATTGGCCCCGTTGACGGGAATGATGCCCGGACCGTTATCCCATTCATAACGGCGCGCAAGCATGACGTCACCGGTAAAAAGCGCCGTCATTCGGCGACCCGCCACTGCAACCGTGTCCGCTACTTGTTGAGTAATCCAATCCGTCCTTCCCATCGAATCGGACGCCGTCAACGTGACCCGGAAAGCCTGCCCGGCATGATAACGATGAACAGGGTGTAAAGCATTGGAAGCGGAACCGTCGCCAAACGACCAAAACGTTCGATAGAGTGACCCATCCGGATCACATCCCATCGAACAAAACGTTACCTGCATCGTGTCGGGAGTCGGGTAGCCGGTTATCCGCCACTGAAAACGCGCATTCGGCGGAAGAGACACGGCTTGAGTTACATCGCGAATATCATCAAACCGGACAATCCCGGTCGAGGCGTCATTGTCATTCGCAAATAGCAAGTCCGTAATTGCCGGATAATAACCGAAGCGAGCCATCCAATCCTGACCGACCGGCAAATCCGCCTCAATCCATTGATTCAGCGGAAACCAGCCTTGATAAGTCGTGCACCACGCGCCGGATCTTCGAATCTCGGTTCCCCATAACGCATACCAAAGCTCATTCGCCGAATCAGCTATGCCGAACGCCTGACACTCGCCCCGGACGTTGCATTTGGCCGCTACCCGCCAGATCGACTCGGCGCTGATCCGAATCGAATCTATCCGTTCTCGTTTCCACGTATTGCCGTACAACTCCAGACATAAGCCATACGGATTATAGGCGCCGTCGGGGTACACTTGCCATTGTTCCGGAGTTATATCCTGCTCGGTGTAGCTTTCGACCGCAAACGGCCGTTCAAAATCCTCGATAATGAGAAAGTTGCCGGGAGTCCCTTTTTCCCACACAGCGGCAACCTGATAAAAGGCCTTCGGGTGCGCCGCGATATAATCGGGAGACTCCAGCCACGTATTAGTATCATCAACGACGGCGGCAATCTGAATATCCGCCATGGAGAATAATGTCGCGCGATAAATAATCCATGAACTGACTTGGGGATAGTTATACCAGGACAAGCGGATGGTGCCGTTTTCGGGCTGGATGGTCAACGCCAATAAAGAATCACAGCCGTCCAAAGGAAGCGTGTTTCGCCGTCCGGCATTAGACATGGACACGATCATCATGCACAACAGCACGAGTATCCATATCAGCCTTCGCGTTGATTTAATCATCATACTCCTCGCACAGTATCCGGTTGCATAGAACTGGAGCGGATCGGACGGATTCATTCGGGGAATGACTTCAAGAGTTCTCGCCAAACTTTTTCGGCAGAATCAAAGCTGTGTTCTTGGGCGATGATCTCGCAGGCGTTGCGGGAGTACTCAGACCACAGTTTTTCATGATCAAGATACTGAAGAATGGCAGATGCGAATTCTTCAATCGTCGCTTCCACGGGGAGTAAAGTGCCGGTTTTTTGATTGTGAACGATGTCCACCATGTCTCCGCAGTCGGTGGCGACGGGCACTAAGCCGCAGCCCATGGCCTCCATGCATGCGAGAGACAGACCTTCCCGGATGGAACACAACAGAAACACCCGCGCCCGACGATAATAGGGAGCCACGTCGTTGGTTTCCGTCCAAAGCAAGGCATCCTGTAAGCCGAGCCGGTCACGCGCCGCCGCGAACTCCGCATGCAGGGGTCCGTCTCCCAACCAACAGAAACGCGTACCCGGACGCCGCTGAAGAATGTGATAAAAAATATCGAGAGTATAAAGCGGACGTTTACGCTCCGTAAGCTGCGCCGCAACAAGAATGTCAATATCGCGAGTCCCATCACCGGGAAAGAAACGTTGCGGATCAATCGTGCTGTGCAGGTGGATGATGGTCTCCGATTTAAAGCCCAGCCTCTTTAACGCGGCAGCGGTGTTGGTGCCCGGAACGCAAATTCTCTTCGCTCTGCGTGCCACCCAGCGAGCCAGTTTTTCCCAGCGCTGCGGATGCTTGCTGTGCTGAACTCGGCGATTGCCGGACACCAGCGGATTATGCGCAAAAATAACTTCCGCTTCACCGGAAATGAAATGCAGATAAACCGGCAGCCGCCGTAATCGCGTCAACAACACGACAAATAAACCATGCGGAATGACGTTGTACGTCATTGCTAAACGTGTATCAGGATGATACATTTCGCGCATCAATAACGGCAGTCTCCCCCCCAACCGTCCCAGACGTTTCCACAAACCCTGCGGCCATACCCACTTGACGCGTTCCAACGGCGGGCCGCTCCGGTCACTGACGACAACGATTTCCACATCCGGACGTGCGCGCAAAAGCGGAACCAGTTTCGCATGAAACAGATTATCATTCAGCGTCGTTGTAATAACAATGCGAAAAGCCATCGCACTCCAATGCGAGAACCGGTCAGCGCAATTACGCTGCTGACAGCAACCCAGCCATCGGGTTATCCACAGGGTAAAATACGAAGAATTGAACCGATTTACAAGCAGAAACAGGATTTGCCAAATTGCCGTTGTCCACTTTGCGCCCGGCTTCTTGCCCTATTTAGGACATAGGCAAGTGGCCAACCGCGAAATGACAATTACCAAACGATCATTCAGCCATGAAACGCTTGTACAAATGTACAAAATCCAGTTTTCATGATATCTTTGTGTTATAAACCGTAAGAACCCTTGCTTTTATGTACGAAATGACTTAGATTTCCATACCTTCAGAAAACTTGGCATCAGGTTGTCCTGAGAAAACGGAATTGGTTTTTTCGGTAATTTAAGGGCATCGTTGTGATGGATAAAAAGGATGAAATCGTTCAAAACTGGCTTCCCCGCTATACAGGGACACCCTTGGACGAATTCGGCGAATATATTCTGCTTGTCAACTTCGCCAATTATGTTGAGACTTTTGCAGCGGAAAATCGCTGCTCCGTTCGAGGGCAAAACAATCCGATGCAGACCGCGACCAGCTCGGACGGGATAACGATCATCAATTTCGGCATCGGATCTCCCAACGCTGCGACCGTGATGGATCTTCTTTCCGCCGTAAAACCGAAAGCCTGCCTCTTTTTGGGGAAATGCGGCGCCTTGAAGGAGTATATCAAACCGGGCAACTTTATTCTACCCATCGGTGCACTGCGCGAAGGTTCGGCATCGGTACACTATTTCCCTCCCGAAGTGCCGGCGCTGCCGTCCTTCAATCTGCAAAAGACCGTAGCGCAGATCATCAATCGCCATGAGCTGGAATACTACACCGGTACGGTATATTCCACCAACCGGCGGGTTTGGGAACACGACGTCAAGTTCAAGGAATACTTAACCAATATCCGGGCGGCGGGCATTGACATGGAAACTTCCACGATTTTTCTGGTGGGTTTCGCCAATCATATTCCGAAGGGCGCTCTATTACTCGTATCCGATAATCCGATGCTTCCGGAGGGTATTAAAACGGATAAATCCGACGCGATAGTCACCGAACGTTTTCTCGATCTGCATCTGCAGATCGGTGTGGAAGCCCTCCGCGATATTAAGTCATCCGGACAAAGCGTTAAGCATCTGAAATTCTGAGTGGAACGCTTCGTTCGTTCGCATAGATCGTCTTCCGCATCGTTTTCCAGCCTACACAATCTTCCGATAACCGATTTTCACCCACAGGAAATCCGTTCATGAGTTCACAGCAGCCTGTGCAAAAATCCACAGAGAAACCCACGCGCTCGAAATTCAAGCAGAGCTTCTGGGTGGCCAATACGATGGAGATTTTCGAGCGATTGGCATGGTACGGGTTCTTCGCCGTTTCGTCGCTCTACATCACCGGATCAAGGTCCGAAGGCGCCCTCGGATTCACTTCCGAACAGCGCGGCTTGCTGCAGGGAATCGTCCCGTTTATTCTGTATCTGCTCCCCGTCGTATCGGGCGCTCTGGGTGACCGGTTTGGCTATAAGAAGACGTTTATCGTGGCTTATTCGGTGCTGGTTCCGGCTTATTTTCTGTTGGGTCAGTTCACGACGTTCGGAACGTTTTTCATGGCTTTTCTGTTCGTGGCCGTCGGTGCGGCGATTTTCAAACCGGTTGTCGTCGGCACGGTGGCGCGAACGACGGACGAAACCAACTCATCCATGGGATTCGGCATTTTCTACATGATGGTGAATGTCGGCGGATTCATCGGCCCGGTGGTGGCCGGATTCGTGCGCGTGAACTATGGATGGGATTATGTTTTCATCGCTTCGTCCTTCTGGATTGCCTGCAATTTCCTGTGGCTGTTCCTGTTCTATAAAGAACCGACAACAGAGTCTGCCAACGTTAAAAAGCGCACTTTACGCGAAGTTTTCGGGGGAATCGTTGAAGTGTTGGGCAATGGCCGCTTCTTCATCATGGTTTTCGGAATTTTAATCATGCTGATGTTCGGCGGCAGGAATTTTTCATGGACGATGATCGGATTGCTTTCCGCCGGCTGGATCGTGCTCAATTTGCTGATTGACATCCCGCTGCGCAAACGCGCTAAAAATGGCGTTTCGGTCAAGGGACTATCCCAGCCGATGAAAATCGGCAATTGGAAATTTGCGCTTTACTTGCTGATTCTGTCGGGCTTCTGGACGTCGTTCAACCAGATTTTCCTCACGCATCCGGAATTCATTCGCGATTTCGTGGACACGAAGGATATGGTCACAACCGCGAAAAAAGTCTTTGGCGAAAATTTTGCACGCGGACTGGCGGCCGTCAATGAGAATTTGCTGAGCGAAGAACTCGCTTTAACCATCAGCGAACGCGCGAGTACTATTGATGCACGCATGGACGCTTTAAAAAGCGGTGCGTATATAGCCGATTTGGACACGATTCCCGGCAACAATCTGGCAAACACGCGTGCTCCGCGGCCGCTCCGCTATTCGCCTGAGGAAGCGAAAACCGCCGTGTGGGACTTGTATGACTTCAAGGTGCGTATCCCCATTGATACGTTCCGAGCACACATGAATTATATGCCGACGTCGGCCATGGCCGTAGATCCCGCCGTCGCCAGAGCTTTACTGGATAAATTCCGCGCGGCGGACCATATAGACGCGAAGACCGTGGCAAAAACGCTGATTGCCATCTGGCCGGACATCCCATTGCCTGTGTTGGAAAAAACAGGTGCGATGGTCGTCGAGAATCTCAGCTCGTTCGACGAAATGAAACTGGCTTATTTGTTCAATGGTTTGGCTTACGGCATCCCCGCCGCCGTTAAAGCGGAAACACATCGGATCGCAGAAGCCTACCGGCAGGTGAATCCGGAATACATTATCAACGTAGACGCCGGAGCCATCGTAGTGTTCCAAGTGCTCATATCATTCCTGATTGGTTTTATTCCGCCGCTTTCAGCTATGGTAATCGGCATTATCGTAGCGGCCATCGGGATCGGAATGGCTGCTTGGACCTATACAGGGTGGCTGGTGACGCTCGCGATTACGATTTTCGCGTTCGGCGAAATGATGGCGTCGCCCAAGAGTCAAGAGTATGTCGGTCGTATTGCTCCGCAGCAGAAAGTTGCCCTGTATATGGGTTTCTATTTCTGGTGTGTGGCCTTGGGCAACATTTTCGGCGGGCGGCTCTCCGGCGAACTCTACGGATCATTAGCTCGCGATGCCGGCCGACCCGATATTATGTGGATGATCTTCGGCGGCTTGGGGCTGGTGACGGCCGTCATTCTGATTCTCTATGACCGTCTGATTATCGGCAAAGGTAAAATGGAATAGACGGTCAGCTTTTAAACGCAGGCAAACCTTCAGGAACTTTTTTATGCGAATTCCTTTACGCCTATCCGCACTGCGCACCCTGATGAAGAACCAGGGACTGCACGCCTATCTTATTCCCAGCACGGATCCTCACCAGAGTGAGTATGTTCCCCTGCTCTGGCGGCGGCGGGAATGGATCAGCGGCTTCACGGGTTCGGCCGGCGATGTAGCCGTTACCCTGACGAAAGCGGCGATGTGGACGGATGGAAGATACTTTTTACAGGCTGAGAATCAGTTGGCCGGCAGCGGGATTGCGCTGATGAAGCTTGGAATGCCCAATACGCCCACCATCGCTTTGTGGTTAGGAAAACAATTAAAGAAGGGACAGCGGGTCGGCGTGGATCCGCGCGTTCTGTCTTTTGCTCAATTTCAGAAAATCCGCAGCGATTTAAACGGACTTGGAATCACATTGGTGAGCATCGAATGCAATCTGGTGGATGAGTTGTGGGCGGATCGCCCGCCTGCGCCTGACGGTCAAATCGAAGTGCATTCCCTCCGCTTCACAGGTGAACGTTTTCAAGACAAGTTGAAACATCTTCGCAAGACAATGGCAGAGGCTGGAACGAAAGCTCATGTCGTAGCCGCTCTGGACCAGATCGCTTGGTTGTTTAATATTCGCGGATCAGACGTCCAGTATAATCCGCTTGTCATCGCCTACGGTATTGTCACGGATAAAAAGGCTGTCCTGTATACGGATCTGAAAAAGGTAACTCCCGAGTTGCGACGGTCTTTGGGCAAATCCGCGGAAATCAAAGACTATTCGGCTTTCCGCGCCGGATTGCTTCAATTGTCAAGATCCGGACAACCGGTATGGATGGATCCGTCCACGACGAACCAATGGATCGTTGAATTGCTGGGCCGCAAGGTCAAACTCTTGTTCAAAGAATCGCCGATCGTCCTCATGAAAGCCGCAAAAAATGCCGTAGAAATTCGCGGTATGAAGCAGGCACATATTCGGGACGGCGTGGCGATGGTGAAATTCCTGTGCTGGTTCGAGCAGGCTGTCGGCAAGGAAAAACTGACCGAGATCAGCGTCGCCGACAAGCTGGAACAGTTCCGCGCCAAAAGCAAGCTGTTCCGCGGTTTGAGCTTCGATACGATTATCGGCTATGCGGCACACGGCGCGATCATTCATTATTCAGCCACTTCGGAAACGGATATTCCCGTTCGGAAAAAGGGCCTCATGATCGTGGATTCGGGCGGGCAATATCCGGACGGCACGACCGATATTACCAGAACACTTCTGCCGGGCGCACCATCACCCGAGCAGAAGAATTTCTACACGCGCGTGTTGAAAGGTCATATTGCCGTTGCCACGACATCGTTTCCTGTAGGGACATCGGGCCGCCAGCTTGACACTCTTGCCCGTCGGGCGTTATGGGATTCCGGTGTGGATTATGGACACGGCACGGGACACGGAGTCGGGGCATACCTCAGCGTACACGAAGGGCCGCAATCTATTTCTCCGACCAAGGAACAAGCCGGTACACCCCTCCTGCCCGGCATGGTTATCTCGAATGAACCGGGATACTATAAGGCAGGCGAATACGGTATTCGCATTGAAAATCTCGTATACATCACTAAGGATGCAGAGAGATCCAACCGCGATAAAACTTTCCTGAAATTCGAGAATCTGACGCTTTGTCCGATTGAGACGCGATTGATTGATACGCGACTGCTGACGAAAGAGGAAATTCGGTATTTCAACGCGTATCATGCGAAAGTCCGCAGAACTTTAACTCGATTTCTTGATAAAAAAGAAGCCGCGTGGCTGGCGAAAGCCACACGGCCTATCAAGTAACGAACGAATCCAATCGTCTTTCCCAAGACGGGATGCGCAGAATGCATCCCGTCTTTTTATTTTTCCAGAATCCGCTGAACGGCTAAGCGACCGACGGAATGGTAGCGATCCTTATATTCCTCAAACAATTCACGGGCTAAGGCGCGCGTTTCCGGGTTTTCATGCAGCGTGCGGTAGAGCGGCTTCAAATATTTTCCACGGCCGATGGTGCTGAGAAAATCGCGAATTGCCGGGAAGACTTTGCGATAGGAACTGCCCGCCGCAATGCAATAAAAGGGCAGCAAAATTTCGCAGTTTTTCGTTTGTGCGACCCACAGATTGTCCAGTGCCGCACAATCCGCCTCGGGCAGCCGTGTGGGAAGTTCTTCGAGAAAGAGTACAATTTGATGAGTATTCCAGTGCGCTACAGCCGCTCGCAAATCGCGCTCCCCCTGGTCCCAGCGCACGCGCACATTCCGCACGTCATCTATCATTCCCGAAGCAAATTCGGGAGCGGAATCCGGCAGCCCCGGTTCGTGAATCCAGCGGTTCAGATCCACTTTTTTCGCGGCATCGGGAAGCTGCTTGGTAAGATACTCAACAAATTGTGATGTCGTGATAGAAGAGAATTTGAAGTTACGGATATACGAACGAATGAATCCGTCAAACGCTTCGCGGCCGACGGCTCGTTCGACGGCGACGATAAAGAGAAATCCCTTTTCATAGGGAACGGAGGAAAAAACCTCATCCGGATCAATGCCGGTCAAATCCGTTTTCAGCTTCGTATAAGGTGAATCTTCGCCGAAATTCTTGAATGCCGCGCGCAAATCGTTGCGGCCGCTCACGGCCTGCAAGTGAGTAAATTCGATTCCGTAGAGCCGCTCCAAAATCCGCCGCTCCGCGTAGACGGTCCACCCTTCATTCAGCCAGAAATCTTCCCACGTGGCGTTGGTCACCAGATTTCCCGTCCAGGAGTGCGCCAATTCGTGCGCCACAACCGCTACCAGAGAGCGGTCACCGGCCATCAGGGTCGGAGTCAAAAAGGTCAGAGTCGGATTTTCCATGCCGCCATAGGGGAACGACGGCGGCATGACCAGAAGATTGAAATTGTCCCAGATATATTCGCCGAATACCGCTTCCGCTCCCTCGATCATCGCATCCACTTCCGAAAATTCCCAGGCGGCAGCTTGCACCATTTCCGGTTCCGCAAACACGGATGAACAGGAGCCGATTTTTTCGGAGGTAATATTGCCGATGGCCAGTGCGAAGAGATATGATGGAATTGGATGCCGCATCTTAAAACGACAAACGGTGAAACCGTCCTCGTGCTTCACTTCAATCCGGTCGGCGGCCATGACCGCTGTCAGGTCGGCGGGTACGCGCAGGGTTACGCTGTACGTAAACCGAACGGCGGGAGTGTCCTGACAGGGAAATACCGAGCGCGCTAAAATCGCCTGACACTGGCTATACATGTATGGATGACGTTTGCCCGCAGTCTGCTCCGGATCGAGCCACTGCAGAGCCGCAGATTCCGGAGAAGTCGCGAACTCAATCCGCAGAGCGGTCAGGTTTTCGGTCCTGCGAATCGTGAGAACGCGTCCGAGGTATGTTTCATCACCCAGACTCCATTCCAGTTTTCTCGAAGTTCCGTCGCCGGAGAAAACGCCCTTGACATCAATAATCCGCGTGTCCAATTCGAGCGAATTTTCCAACGGTTTGGAAAAACGATAGACCGCCGATCCGGACAGAGTGCGTGTCTTGAAATCCGCCGTCAGATCGAAATCTATGTGTGTGATTTGCGCGGAACCAAAGGTCCAGCACGAGTGGGGATCCTTGTGTGCCATAGTCAGTTTCCGTTCTTGCGTGAGTCCGTCGAATTATAGTGAAGTGGCTTCGAGTAGTTCATGCACGTTGCCGAAAGGATCGCGAAACGCCGCATAGAAACCTACCGGGCAGGGTTGGGGAATGTCGTGCAGAAAGTCCACACCCTTTGCCTTCAGCACGCGGATCGTACCCGCCAGATCCTTGGTTTCAAAATTGAGCAGCGACTGTGCTTCATGCGGATAGTTTACTTTAGCGGGCGAGGGAACATGGTATAGAATCAGCGGAACGCGTTCGTGTTCGAGCATCACCATGCGCGGGTAGTGTTTGCGGGATGAGACAACAAATCCGAGCTTGTTGCAGTAGAAATCTATTGCCTTGTCCATGTCGCACACATTGATGAGGATCGTCGAGATTTTCATGAGAGTTCGCCTCCATTGAGTGTGATTTCCCGTCAACACGGCGGCAGGATTTCAGACTGGGCTTAATCTGCCGCAAGGGGCGCGAGGAAGGATTGGAACGGCCCGTTCCTCAAGACAAGGAATTCTCGAATAATTGATCGGTTAAACCATAATAGATTCACACGATAAAAGGCCAGCTAACAGCCTGGCCTTTCTATATTTAGAGTTGAGCGGATGACGGGGCTCGAACCCGCAACAGCTGGCTTGGGAAGCCAGTACTCTACCATTGAGTTACATCCGCAGGTCATGCTGTAATATAGGAGGATGCCACTGAAAGTCAAGGGGGCGAGTTTCATCCGGTCCAATTTCCTATCTCGTCTCATTAATCCCCAGCATGAATAAGCACAGCAGGCTCCCCGATTCGGGGAGCCTGCTGTGTATTAAGTCCGTGTGAATCGAGAATTACTTGGTGACAACGTGCTTCTGCAGGAAGTCCACCATGGCGGAATAGGCAATGATTCGATTGTGAGTCTTCTTCAGGCCGTGGCCCTCATCGTTGAACAGCAGGTATTCCACCACGCCGCCGCGGGTGCGAATGGCCTCGGCGATCTGATCCGCTTCAGTCTTCGGTACGCGCGGATCGTTCGCGCCCTGAATCAGGAACAAGGGGGCTTTAATCTTGTCCGCATGCGTCAGCGGTGAAATCTGCGTGAGAAACTCGCGGTCGTTGGCCAGACTGCCGTATTCCGCTTCGCGCAGCGCGCGGCGATAAATGCCGGTGTTTTCAAGGAACGAAACGAAATTGGCAATGCCGACTACGCTCACGCCCGCGGCCCAGGTATCCGGATAAGTAGTCAATTGAGCGAGCGTCATATACCCGCCGTAGCTGCCGCCATAGACGATCAGTTTTTGCGGATCCACGTCCGAACGAGCCTTGAGCCAGCGCGCGGCATATTCGATATCCTGCACGGAATCGCCCCGCTTGCGGACATTATCCATGGCCATATACGTTTTCCCATATCCCGAAGATCCGCGAATGTTCGGTTCCAGAATCGCAAATCCACGGCTGAGAAAATACTGATAAATTCCGGAAATGTCGGGTTGGGCCTGACTTTCCGGACCGCCGTGCACGGCCACGATCACCGGCATCTTCCCTTTCGATTGAAACGGAGCATACCAGAATGCCGGAATTTTTCGACCGTCGAAAGTCTCATATTCGACAAGCTCCGGCGCGCGCAGAGTCACGGACGGAATGCCGCCGGTGGCGCTGAATGTGAGCTGATGCAGCTTGTCCGCGCTGGTTTCATACTGCCAAATATCATAGGGGCGGTTGCCCGAGCCGAAAGTAAACGAGAGTTTGCTTCCGTCGTTGGAGAAAACCATACCGGTAATCACACCGGCCGGAATACGATTGGGACCGATTTCATTGCCATGCCGCAAATTACGGAAATGGAACCGCGAATAGCCGTTTTCATTCACGGTCCAGGCCAGCATCGCGTTGTTGTTGGATAGCGCAAACTGCTCCACGTCCCAATCCGGAGTCTCGATCCAACTGAATGAATCGCTGTCCAGCGGCCAGTAAGCCAGTCCCATAAATTCGCGTCCGTGATCGGTCAACAGATAGAATCCTTTTCCTTCCGCATCCCAAACCGGAGCACGATACTGGATGTCACCCTGATGCGGAGTGATCAGTTTGGTCTTTCCGGTCCGACGATCATACAGCAGCAGATCAGTGTTGGCGCTGGATGATTCGCGAATGATCAGCAGATAACGGTCATCCGGAGAGTAATCCATCGCCGCGTTGGATCCCTCGCCCTCATAGAGGCGGAAAAAGTCTTTAGCCTGCGCGCTGTATTCGAGAATATCGAAATCTTTTTTATTGCGCGCGTTGGTGGCATAGGCGAAGCGTGTGCCGTCGCGAGTCCAGCAGCCGAAATTGTTGATCGCGTGGTCATCCTTTGTCAGCCGCTGCCATACCGAGCCGTGTGGATCAACCAGATAGAGCTGCGAGCGCTCATTACCGCCCGCCGCCGCCGAAAGAACCATGGTTTTAGCATCCGTGGGCGACCACCACGCTCCATCCACGCCGTTGGTGTCAAATGTGACTTGAGATTGATATCCGCCCCAATCCGCGATTCTCCAAACTTGAGGAACGCCGGAAGCGTTGCTCAAATAGACGAGTTCGGTGGCATTCGGGTGGAAACTCGGATTCCGCGCGTACTGAATATTCAAGTATTGCATCAGCGGATAGCCCTGTCCCAGGACAACGCCGGACTGCACCATACATAGCAGGGCAGCACAAATAAGCAGGGTTTTAGAGAGTCTCAACATTTCCACACTGTCTCCTTTTCTTCAGTTCCGGATTCACACGCTCCATCCAAAAGCGCCGAACCCTATCACGAAGGTCTTCGATGTTTCCGTCATTGCGCAGAACAACGTGTCCGCGCTGTTCTTTGATTTCCGCGGGCACTTGATGAGCCAGCCGGGATTTCGCTTCAGTTTCGCTCATCCGGCCTTGCGCGGCGATCCGTTGAGCCGCCAAATGTGAATCGGCTGTTACGATGAGCAGTAAATCGAATTTGTTTTCGATTTTCCATTCAAAAATCAAGGCGGCATCCAAAACAACTGCGTCCCGCCCGGATTTTTCCACCGCTTGTTTCCACAGTCTGTAAATATCCGGAAACGTTAATCCTGTCAGCCAGCGCGCATCTTCCGGTCGGGCAAACACGCGTTCACCCAACGCACGGCGAAGCAGCATACCGTCTGCACTAAAAACTTCTTTCCCGAACCGTTCACGAACGCGATTCAATAAATCGGGATTGCCCTCTAAAACCTGCTTGCCCAATTCGTCGCCGGAGACAACTTCGGCGCCAAGTTCGGCCAGGACTTCTGCAGCGGTCGTTTTACCCGCTCCGAGACCGCCCGTCAGTCCGATCAGGAACGGCTGCATCAGCGCAATACCGCTAATTTGCCGCGAACGGTTTTGTCGCGGGCTTCGATCGTGTACAAATAGACACCGCCCGCTACGGGATCACCGTTTTCATTGGTCAAATCCCAGCGGGCACCGCCGCTCAAATTGTTGTGTTCGATTTTCCGGATCAGCACACCTTGAATTGTAAAAATCCGAATTGTAGCCTTTTCCGGCAACGCGGCGAACATGACTCCCATATCCCCGCCGGCTCCGATTCCCGTGTAAGGATTCGGAAATACATAGGCATCGCTGATCGAGGCGGCTACTCCTCCCAGCAGCAGATCAGCGCGACCGCCTATCGTATCCATCGGAACTCCGGTTTCACTGGCAAGTCCTCGGAACATGAGACGTGCAGCAAGGCCGACGGCACCAACCGGATAGCGCGAGTCCATGTTGATCTGCACTTTTCTGCGATCAACGGATAATGCTTGCACAGAAACGACGCTGCGAGGAGCCTCCATCCGGTAGTTTGCCGTTTCCAATACGGAGGTGGACATCGGTTCGGTGAACGTGACTTCAACGGACAAAGACGTCGGACTTCCCAACAGACGATGTGTTAAAATTCGCGGAGGCTGCGTTGAGATATGGCGAACTTCAAATACGAAGCCGGAATCGGAATCCGGCAAGCGAGAATCTTCGGCATCACGTAATCCGGAAACGCTCACGCGGTGCCAACCTTCCGTGAATCCATCCGGAAAAGCCAGATAGACTGTGCGGCCGCCTTCCGCGGGGGAAACAGCGCTGGGCATGCGGCCATCGTCCAAACGATACGCCCATTGGTAAAGCGAACTGGGCCCCATTGCCTCCGAAAATCTCACTTCGACATAATAGGGTTCTACAAACCGTCCGGTATCCTGCAAACTTGGAGGTTCGTTGGCCGTGATTCGAACGTAATTGGAAAAAACACTCTCTTCCTGCGGATACGTGCGATTGATGCTGCTCACCGCATAATTAAAGGGAGTGTTCTGCGGAACGTTTTCCAGAATGATGGCTGTATCGGGAGTTGTCGAGATCTGGGTGAAGGGCAGATTGGCATTCGCCCGGTAAATCCGGTAACTCTCCGCCTGCGCCGCCCGATTCCATTGCAAGGTTACGCGATCTATACCTAAAGGTTCTCCGGAAAGATTGAGGGGAGGAGCGGGACGGTTGCCGAACGCTCCCGCCGCTTCCACGCGCAGAAAGCGGTCACCGTCAGTAAAGAAGATTTCACTCAGTCCGTTGCCGTCCCAATCCGCAATCAAAGACACATTCGCTTCCGCCGGAGTATAGTACCAGGCCGGAGTATAACGCCCCGAGGCTTCGTCATAGCGAACAATATAGTAGTCCGGAAAGGCCGAAATCAGAATTTCGCTTCGCCCGTCGCCGTCTACGTCCGCAATATTAATCGAGGATGGATGATCCGAGACATCCTCGTTGCCCAGAATAAAAAGTGAATCCACCGCGGCAAAGCTGTCGTCGGCTATGGTTTCGAAAATGAAATACTCCCAGTGGCGGCTGCGTCGCTGACTTTCCGAACCGCCCAGCAGATTAGACCGGCAGCCAGCCACAAATTCCTGTCGTCCGTCTCCGTCTAAATCGCCGCTGCCGAACCAGGAAGTCGCATCGTTAACAGGCAGTCTTTTACTCCACTTCTGCACGATGTCGCCATTAGAATACTCGCAGAAGATAATATCGCCGTCGTAATCCCCATATAGAAAGTCAAGATGGTTATCGCCGTCCAAGTCTCCCGTGAGGATTTTCGGCGGGCCAAGAGTATTGTCGCCCGGAGTGTGATTCGGTATCGTATCTAACGGTGTCAGACTGTAACCGGTTCCCACGGCGAAAACCACAAAACGGGGATCGTCAAAGCCCCCTGGGCTGACGTTGAGCCTGGCGATGATTTCTCCGTGCCCGTCCGTTGTATCCAAATCGAGAAAACCCGCGCATACGAAATTCACGGTATCCGAAAACACCACTTGGTCGGGCGGCGTGCAGGGCGCATTCTGTTCCCATATCTGCGTGGTCTGCCCGCGCCGCAGCATAATTTCAAAGAGACCGTCCTGATCGGCGTCGCCCGCCGCTTGCGGAATATAGACTGTATTCGTATTCAGAATTCTGGTAAAATCCGTTCCGCTCCATTCATTCACTTCAAGCGTGCTCAATAAACCGTTTTCCCCGATGGGAAGCAGCCATACTTCCGGTCGGCCGTTGCAATTGAGATCCGTATAAAAGGAACTGAGATAACCGTGAACCAAAGCGGTTTGCGTTCTGACCCATAGATTCGATGTAAACGGCGGATCATTTACGGCAAAAGAGAATGGGCTAGACATGGTATATAATCCCGCCCGGTTTTCCAGCCGCACGCGCACTTGCCATGCCCCGGAGTGCGCGCTCTGCACCAGAAAACCCGCGTGCTCCTTTGCTACATAGCCGAAGTCTTCACGAACCGAATCTCCCGAAATATTGGTCATGATAAAACCGGCGGTCGTAATTTGATTCGTTCGCACCTGGACCAGATCACCATACGTGTCGCGGTCGAGCATTCGGCGAACGATCATGGAATCAAAAACCGGCGGAGTGCGTTGGACGTAGAGATGAACGTGATCCAGTACGGTGATGCCACCGGTTCCGAATGCGGAAAGACGCAGCGTCATGACCGTATCCATCGCGGGCAATACCACGCGAGCCAGCGAATCATCGTAGATCCGCTGCGAACCCGCATTCACGAGATTCCACGAGTCCGGATTCTCACCCAAACCATACGATAATTCCCATCGTTCAAACGATGCTCCCCACGCTTCGCCTCGGACAGTAAAATTGTCGAGAATCCCCTGATCTCCCTGCGGCAAAGTGATTCGCGCCGCCACATCGGAACCATACCGCGCCTGTTCCACGGCGCGGCGCGCATTCACTCGTCCGTGAGCGGTTTCCGGATCCCACCCTTCCGAACCCGAACCGTTATGGAGATCATCCGCCGTGCTGACAATAACCTGCTTCACGTCATCGGGCGATAAGTCCGGATTCACGGAAAGAATTAGCCCCGCTAAGGCCGCCACCATCGGAACCGCGTAACTGGTTCCGTGCGAAAAAGTCCACTCGCCGCATCCGCCTCCCAGGATGGTCGAACGAATGCTGTAGCCGGGAGCCATCACATGCACCGACGGCCCATAGTTGGAAAACGACGCGCGCCGGTCGTACGAATCGGTAGCTCCCACCGATATAACTTCCGGATAGCCGGACGGATAGTGTATTGCCTCGGAGTTGGAATTCCCCGCCGACCCCAGAATGACCACCCCGGTTTCATAGGCCAATCGAACCGCTTCACGCAGCAGCGGCGATGCCACGACGTCTCCAAAACTCATATTGAGCACAACGCTGTAGCCGGTCTGCATCTTCAATTCCGCACCATACAGCAACGCCGCCGCAACGTCATCTTCTTCCAGAAAACCTTCACTGTTCCCCGCGCGCAAACATAGTATCCGGCAATTGTATCCGACGGATGCGTAACATGTTTGGTTGTTGGTCGCAGCCGCAGCGATTCCCGCTACATACGTTCCATGCCCAAGTTCATCCATCGGATCGTTGTCCCGTTCCAGATGATCTCCGGAAGAGGGCAGCGAAGGCGCGTCTACGAAATCCCAGCCGACGGCATCATCAATGAAACCGTTCTCATCGTCATCTATTCCATCGCTGTCGGCGTCAGCCCAATTGATCCAAATATTGGGATAAAGATCCGGATGAAGATAATCCACACCCGTATCAATTATGCCCAGCAGAACGGTGGAATCGCCTGCGGTAATTTCCCATGCCGATGGAGCATAGATTTTTTGCAGCCACCACTGCTCGCTGAACAAGCTGTCATTCGGAGTGAAATTATTCTCGATTCCGAATTCATCCAAGGCATTGGGCCGGTAAATGTGATTGCGCGTGACCCAGGCAACGCCGGGATCGGCGGCTAAAGTCTCCTCTAATTCGCGCAATCCCGCTTCGCTGCCGGAGCGCAGCAAAACCATTTGTCCCGCTTCCGGAAAACTCTTCTCAAAAACCGCCAATGGCGCCGACGCTTGGAACCGCCCGGATTCGATCAGGGTATCCAAGGCTTGGATTCCACATCGGCTGACCTGATCCAGTACATTGCGCTGCGGCGCGCGTTTCAATCGGACAATGAGTTCCCCCGTCGCGGACAAAGACTCCGCAATAACCGGAACCGCCATAAAACAGATCACAAGAATACACGTGAGAAAACGAATCGTTCGCTTCATACGAAGATGGTGTGAATGGGCAGGTGACGTCTGCATGGTTGACCCCATGGTGTGGTTAATGACGGATCATGACCGGTGAGTCAAAGCAAAAGCAAGAACACCAACCCATTTTACTCCTTTTTCTTTAAGCGCCTTGGCGCATTCGTCTACCGTAGCGCCCGTTGTAATGACGTCGTCAATAATCAAAACCGCTTCCGGCAGCTTATTCTTCGCGATTACGGTAAAAGCGTCCCGGACGTTTGCCGCCCGGACACGATAGCTTTGAGCGGTCTGCGAAGGCGTATGTCGTATTCGCCGTAATAATGGCACGGGTGCGGCATGACCGGTTACTCCGGCAAGTTCGCAGCCAAGCATATCGCTCTGGTTAAATCCCCGGAAAGCCCGGCGAAACCAATGCAAGGGAACGGTAGTCCAAACCAAATCCGCTTCCACAAAACGAGTCGGAAGTCGCGCAATCAAATGCTGCGCCATACTGCGGGAAACGAGTTTCATCCCATCGAACTTCAGCGCGTGCACGGCTGATCGGACAACATCATCTCCGCCGAAACGAAATCCTGCACGCACCATGTCCACATATTTCAGCGGCCTCAGGTCGTGTGCGTCCGCGACGGGCGCATCCGCCCAGCACTGATCGCAAAATAAAAGATCTTCCGGATCCATCGCGTGGCCGCACACTCTGCACAACGGAGGGAAAAACAGATCCCAGATCGGCCACGCGCGGGGATGAATCAGTACGGTCACGATTTTGTGCGGACTTTTTTCTTCGGTGAAGACATCAGTGCCAGATTCAGCACGTCGTCAATCGTATCTACGAATTTGAACTGAAGCGTTTTACGGATATGCGCCGGCACGAAGAAGAGATCCTTCTCGTTGGCGCGCGGAATGATGACCGTTTTTAGCCCGTGGCGGCTGGCTGCAACGATCTTCTCACGCAGACCGCCGATGGGAAGCACGCGTCCGGAGAGGGTTATTTCCCCCGTCATACCCAAATCCCGTCGCACCGGCCGCGTCGAAAATAGTGATGCGAGTGATGTGGTCAGAGTAACGCCGGCTGAAGGGCCGTCTTTCGGCGTGGCTCCCGCCGGAACATGAATGTGTATGTCGTGGCGGGCAATTATATCGTTATCCAAATGATACTTTTCGGAATTCGCTCGCAGATAGGATAACGCAATCTGCGCGGATTCCTTCATGACATCACCCAACTGGCCGGTCACCTGAAGCTGCTTGGAACCGGGCATCCAAGTGGATTCGATCACCAGTACATCACCGCCCACGGGAGTCCAGGCCAATCCCAATGCCACTCCGACGCCCGGCACCTCCTTAACCGTATCTTCCAGATATTGCGCTGGACCAAGATAATCGTAGACGGTTTTATCCGTAACGGTGGCTCGCGTCCGCTTGCCCGTGACAATCTTCCGGGCAATCTTCCGGCAGATGGATGCAATCTGCTGTTCAAGTTTACGGACGCCTGCTTCGCGTGTGTATCCCAGAATGATTGTGGATAGTCCCTTATCGGAAAAAGTGACATCCGTTTTGGTCAGGCCGTTTTCATCAATTTGCCGCGGGACCAGATAGTGTTTGGCAATCTGAATCTTCTCCGGGGTAATGTAGCTGGGAATCTCGATGATTTCCATGCGATCGCGCAACGGTCCGGGAATTGCGTTTACATCGTTGGCGGTCGTTATAAAAAATACTTTGGATAGATCGAATTCCACGTCCAGATAGTGATCCTGAAACGTCGCATTTTGCGCCGGATCCAGCACCTCTAAAAGAGCCGACGCCGGATCCCCGCGAAAATCTGCCCCCAGCTTATCAATCTCATCCAGCATAATCACCGGATTTTTCACACCGACCCGCCGCACGGATTGAATAATCCGGCCGGGCAGCGCGCCTACGTACGTCCGCCGATGGCCGCGGATTTCCGCCTCGTCGCGTACGCCGCCCAGACTCATACGCGAAAATTCCCGGTTCAACGCGACGGCAATGGATTTGCCAAGGGAGGTCTTCCCCACTCCGGGCGGACCGATAAAACACAAAATCGGACCCTTCCCCGTAGGCCGCAATTTGCGCACGGCAAGAAATTCCAGAATACGGTTTTTTACGTCATCCAAACCGTAGTGATCCCGATCTAAAATCTTTCGCGCGCGTTCAACGTCTAATTCCTCATCCGTTGTCTTTTGCCACGGCAGCGCAACCAGCCATTCCAGATAGGTTCGTGAAACCGTGTATTCCGCAGAAGCCGAAGACATGCGCTTCATCCGCTCCAGTTCTTTCGTCGCGGCTTCCTCGGCAACCGGCGGCATGTTCGCCGCCTTAATCTGCTGCTCGAACTCTGCGATTTCCGCTCCGCCCTCAATGTCCTCCCCCAGTTCCCTGCGGATGGCTTTCATCTGCTCGCGCAGGAAATATTCGCGTTGGCCGTGCGCCATCTCGCTTTCCACGCGGGTCTGAATCTCGGATCCGAGTTGGATCAGTTTTAGCTCTCGCGCCAACTGCGTTGCAACTAATCCCAACCGTTCTTTCAGCGCGACGGCTTCCAGAATTTCCTGTTTTTGATCCAAACTGATGCTCAGGTTCGAAGCCACAATATCCGCAAGCGCACCTGGATCGGTAATGTTATATACGGCTATTTTGACTTCTTCCGGAACCGTTTGGTTGGATTCGGCTAATTTTGTAAAGTCGCTGACAATTCGCTTGACCAGCGCTTCACCCTCGAGAGATACGCGTTGACCGGATCGCAAGGGTTTGATCTCCACCTTCAAATAGGGCGATGTCTCAATAATACGAGTCCGTTCGACGCGAACCAATCCCTGCACAAGCAGTCGCAGCGACCCGTCCGGAACACGGAACATTTTCAGAATTTGGACTGCGGATCCTATATGATAAAACTGATCTTCAGGATTCTCGGAAATCGGATCGGGAACACGCGCAAATGCCGCCATCATCTTGGAGCCGGATAGCGTGTCATTAACCAGCTTGATGATCGGTTCTGCGCTCACAACAAGGGGAGCGATAGTGTTGGGGAAAATAATTACGTCATTGATCAGCATTGCCGGCAATACTTCCGGAATATGGATCAAATCGGATTCATCCTGTCCTGACGGTTTCTTGCCGGAGGACGCAGGCGGATCCTGCGGAGGCAGCGTCATTCAAGACCCTCCATCGAGTTGGCGGAATCACATCCGTGAATCAATCCGTCTCTGCTCTTGTTCACACGGATAACCAGCATACCATGATGAGTTGTGGCATTCGCCGTACGCGGATCCACCGGAGTCGGAAGCTCAACAATACGAATAAACCCCCCGCGTTCTATTTCCATCACGTGGTAGCAACGGGTCGCCGATTCCCCGTGTTCCA
This sequence comes from Candidatus Zhuqueibacterota bacterium, assembly GCA_003818605.1. GTDB lineage: Bacteria > Electryoneota > RPQS01 > RPQS01 > RPQS01 > RPQS01. The sequence goes on from RPQS01000041.1 coordinate 25,029, forward strand.
CCCGTTCTCCGGATATATGTACAGCATTATTCTGGATATGCACCTGAACCACATTCGGATCAACTCCCGCCAGATTCACTTCTAACACATACTCTTCGGCAGTTTCATAGAGATCTGCCAGAGGAGTCCATCCGGCCACCGCCGGCCAGGGTCTATTGCCGCTATAGAAGTGGTAATAGCGGTAGCGGACCTGTGAGCCTTTTCGGGGAAGGCAGATCACGTCCATAGAGGAAGAAGTATCACCCTCAAACATGACCGGGGTCCTTTATATATTCAAATGCCACGTCAAGAGGAATGCGGAGCGTCGCGATAGCGACTAAAGTATGGACAATTCTGGCATAATGTCTGCCATTCAGCAAAGAAAGAATATACATACAGCAGTGTTAAAGATCAAGTAAAATTTAGAGTTGTGCGCTATTTCGGGCTTGCTTTCCGGACACTTTTATGCTAAATTAGTAGGACTTAGATGTCCGCTTCTGTCCTGCCAAAGACAGTGGCGGCGGTACTACCGACCAAGGACACGAAAAGTATGAAAAAGCTCCTGATTATTGTATGTGTGCTTCTTGCTGGGATTGCTCCCTCTGCTTTCGGGCAGACCTATGACACATTGAAAATTGTCACGTTTAACATACTCAATTACCCGCCATCCGATACAACGGCGAAAAACCCGCTATACCGCCAAATATTAGGGGCTATTGATCCGGATATACTGGTAGTTCAGGAAATGACCAGTTCGTCCGGTGTAACGCAATTCGCCAATTACATCTTAAATGCCGTACACCCCGGCGGCTATAGTTATGCTCCGTTCAATAACGGGTATGACACAGATAACGCGATGTTCTATAGAACGTCTAAGGTAAGTTTCATCGGCCCGCAAACTGTTTTAAGTACCGCCTTACGCGACATCAACGGATATCGCCTTCGACCGGCCGGCGTAACCGCCGATTCACTGGATATTCAAATCTATTCGGCACATTTAAAAGCCAGCTCGGGATATGAAGAAGACCGCGAAGCCGAAGCTCAGATATTGCGCAATCATCTGAATTCCCTTGCCGACGGCGGTTTCTTTATCGCGGCTGGAGATTTCAACCTTTACAATTCGGCTACCGAAGGGGCCTGGACTCAATTGACGGGCAGCATGGCGGACAATTCCGGGCGCCTGTACGATCCTCTGAATTCACCCGGCAATTGGCACGACAATGCATCCTTCGCCGCTATCCATACGCAATCCACACGAACCACTGCGCTCGGTGACGGAGGTTCGACAGGCGGTATGGATGATCGCTTTGATTTCATGCTGCTCTCGTATAATTTTCCGAATGCGGCTGGCTGGGATTATATCAGCGGCAGTTACACGGAATACGGGAACGACGGCAATCATTTCGATCAAAGTATAAACGACGGCACAAACGGCGCTGTTCCGCAAGAAATTGCGGATGCGCTCCATGCCGCGTCCGACCACCTTCCGGTCTTTCTGAAAGTCCGCCGCCAAGTTACCGGGCCGCCCTCGCTCACGTTAACTGCCCCCAATGGTTCTGAAGTGTGGTATACGGGAACGTCGAATAATATTACGTGGACCAGCCAAAACCTGAATGGTACGATTACAATTCGGCTAAAAAGAGACTACCCTTCGGGAACGTGGGATACATTGATAGCCGGAACGGCCAATGATGGGCTGCATGCCTGGACTGCGACTACACCGGCTACGGAATACGCCCGCATTCAGATTATCTCTGATACTCAAACATCGGTTCGCGACTCCTCCGATGCGAATTTCGCGATCCGGATTCCAACCGTTACGGTATTACAGCCGAACGGCGGTGATGAGTGGACTATAGGACAGACCGATACAATTAAGTGGAGTACAACGGGGGTAACCGGCAATGTCCGCATCGAACTCAATCGCAGTTACCCTTCCGCGAACTGGGAAATTCTTTTCGGGAGCGCGGTCAATGACGGATCGGAACCGTGGACACCGACAGCTCCAAGCACACTGCAAGCCCGTTTCAGAATCTATAGTGTGAATAATCCTGCGATCAGCGACACATCGGATGGCGATTTCAATATTTATCCTTCCGCTCCGCCCGTTATCATGCATGATCCCCATGGGGATGTCGAACTGGGATGGGTGAAGTTTACCGCCAGAGTCACCGATGATTTCCCGGATGTCACCGCTCAAATGTTCTATCGTAAAGCTGCCGCAGTAAATTTCGATTCTATAGAAATGGCTTCGAGCGGTTTTCCGGATGAAGTCTGTGACTCGTTGAACCTTGGTTACGGCCTCTACCAGTATTTTATCCGTGCGTTGGATGTTGAATTGCAGCCGACCTACACGGATACGATGGAAATGGCCGTCTCAGCCTTCTGCGTTACACATCTCAGTTATGATGACGGTTCCGCCGAATTATTCAATTGGTCGGAACATGACAGCTTCATATGGGCGGTCCGGTTCACTCCGCCGCAAGTGCCTTTTACCTTGTGCGAAGCCGAATTTGTGGTGGCCGGTTTCCATCCGGATACTGCCCATTCTCCGGTTCGTTTACGGGTCTATTCCGCGGATGGATCGGACGGCATGCCCGGCACTTTGCTTCGCGAAGTAGTTCGCGGATCCGTCGGCAATGTCATCGGAGGTCTTCCTTCTCCCGGAGCCTACACGTCTACTGTCATTCTCCACGATAGCCTGACTGATCCGCTCCAAGTTACCGGTGATTTCTATGTGGCTTTGGAAAATCCCGCCACTTTCGCCGAAGCTTTTGCCATGGATACAAGTTCGGCGAATGCAGCAAGATCCGTCATGTTCGATCCATGCGAAAGTCAGTGGTTCGCGGAAAACGGCGTTCATGAGCAATCACGAAATGGCAATCGAATGATTCGCGTCCGTGGCTGGGCGGGAACACCAAGTGGCCTGACTATTACCGCCTCCGGAAACGATGCCATCCTGCGCTGGCAGCCAAATGGTGCCGCATATTACAAAGTTTTCAAATACTTGAATGCCTTTTCTCCAATAGAATACGTAGCAACAACGTCGGACACAACCTACACGGTCAGCGGGGCGATATCCGCGCAAATTCGGACGTATTACACTATCGTCGCATCGTCGGCTCCCTAACCCTACGAAAAACCCTCCATTGTTCGTTTTTCTTTGTGCCCCGGCACGCACATTTGTGCATAGCTGGGGCACTAACATTTTTCTTGATTGAGTGCCAGAAAATCGCTAAATTCAGGAAAGTCGGTCATCAAGGAGAGAACTACCATGCCTCGGTTAGGTTTCTGGGAGATACTACTCATTGTGGCCATAGTTTTACTAATTTTTGGAGCTAAGCGAATTCCTGAGCTGATGCGCGGATTGGGCCGAGGTGCTAAGGAATTCAAAGAAGGTCTGCACGGGGACAATTCCAAAGAGGATAATGTAAAAAAATAATATGCTATCGCTTTGGGTCAATAAAATTTTCGCCACAAATGCTTAGGGAAGGCAAGAACCATATATCTCTTGACTTTCGAGAGAGCTTGGTGTATATTGCAATATAGTTAATATAGTCACTGTGTCACTAACAAAACCGGCTATGAGCGACGGAAAATTCTACTCCTCAAAAGAGGTCTGTGAGCAACTCCAGATCTCTAAATCAACTCTTTTCAAGTGGGAACGCGAAGGGTTGATTACAAAGGTGCGCCGCGATTGGCGTGGCTGGCGACTCTATGATGCCCGCAACGTAGAAGAGATCAAAGTAAATATTGAAAAACAAAGACTTGCAGAGTCCGGTCCGCGTTCACGGACAGTTCTCGTTGTAGATGATGACACAATGATCCTGCAAGTTATGTCTGATCTCCTGCAAGCGGCCGGGTATGAAGTAGTTACTGCAACTACCGGCGAAGAAGCCGTTCGGACTCACACGGAAAAAGCGCCCGCCCTCACGTTTCTGGATGTCAAGTTGCGTGGTAAAAGCGGTATTGATGTATTCCGTGAAATCAGGACTGTTGATCCGCAAGCCGTAGTGGTGATTCTGACCGGCTATCCGAAGATTGAAGACACGGTTCAAGTGATAAAAGAAGGAGCCTACAATTATCTTACCAAGCCTATAAAAACTGAAGAGTTATTGGCTATGGTTGAAGAAGTTTTAGGCCCGTCCTGATTACGGAAACTTTTCGCGGTTTTTCGGAAAAACGATGACATTCGAGCCGCCCTGAAGCAGCGCTTTAGGGCGTGTTTTCTGTTGGTGTAAACTTGTCAGAGGATGCCAAGGGAACAAATCGGTTTGTCCGCGACTCATAGAACTGAGACCCGTATCCAATAACCGCCGGTCGTCTCCCGTCAGTTTGTGTTTGGTTTCACCGGAGCATGCAATGAAATCCGCATATATTTCGATCCTGCTGACTCTGCTGATTATTCCCGGCATCGCGCAGGGATTCGGAAAGAATAAAGTTCAGTACGAGAAATTCGACTGGAGATATATTCAGTCTGAGCATTTCGACGTGTATTTTGCCAGAGGAGCGGAAGGACTGGCGGAGTTCACGGCTGAGACGGCGGAAATTGCGCTCGAGCAGATTGAGAAGAGTTGGAACTATGATCTCGATGGGCGAATCACGATCATCACCTACCGTTCACACAATAATTTCCAGCAGACGAACGTAACGACCTCCATGCCGGAGGAATCCGAGGGCGGCTTTACCGAATTTCTGAAAAATCGCGTTGTTCTCCCGTTCACGGGCAATTACGAAGACTACCGTCACGTGATTCATCATGAAGTGACTCACGCCGTGAATATGCGCATGTTTTACGGTTCCGGATTTCAATCCATTCTTGTCGGTGTGATGACCTCGGATATTCCCTTATGGTTTACGGAAGGCATCGCGGAATACGAATCCCGGCGCGGCTGGGACGTGGAAGCGGATATGTTCATGCGGGACGCGACCATCTCGGGATATCTTCCGAAAATTGACGATCTCTACGGTTATTTTGCCTATAAAGGCGGGCAATCGGTATTCTATTATCTGGATCGGAAATACGGTGCGGAAAAAGTCGGCGAATTTGTGAACAAGGTCAAAAACACCGGTGATGTGGAACGCGCATTCAAGCAAGTGGTGGGAGTGGATAAAGAGGAATTCAACCGTCAATGGCAGAATTGGCTGCGGCGGATTTATTGGCCGACGGTAGCGGACCTTCGGCTGCCCACGGATTTTGCGGAACGAATGACGGATCATACCGAATGGCGTAATTTTGTGAACAATGGATCGGCGATATCCCCTGACGGCACGCAAATCGTCTTCTTATCCGACCGAACCGACTACTTCGACGTCTGGCTGGTGGACGTGGATTCCGGTAAACTCAAGCGGCTGCTCAAGGGAGAGCGCAGCGGCAATTTCGAGCAGATGAAGTGGCTGGATGCGCGAATTTCCTGGTCGCCGGACGGAAAACAGGTCACGTTCGCATCCAAGGCCGGGAACCGGGATGCCGTAAACATCCTGGACATCCAAAAGCAAAAAATCACGCGCCGTTTGAGTTTTTCGATGGATGGATTATTCAATCCGGCGTGGTCTCCGGATGGAGACAAGATCGTTTTTGTGGGAATGCGCAACGGACAATCCGACTTATACTATTACGATCTAACAAACGACAGCCTGGTGCAGGTGACCAACGATATCTTTTCCGATGACGATCCGGCGTGGTCACTCGATTCCCGGAGTCTGGTCTTCACATCCGACCGGCAGGATTCGACAAGGATCTGGAGTAGCACCGACAATCCGCGGATCTGGTCGCTGGATTACCGGCAATCGGATCTCTATCGAATCCGCTTGGGTGAAGACACCGCGGAACGGTTGACCTACACATCCACCAATGAACGGATGCCGACCTTCTTATACGGCGGCAAGTATCTGGTATACACTTCAGACGAAAACGGCATATACAACCTGTACCGGTACGACTTGGAGCTGAAAACCAGCGAAGCCGTAACCAATTGTCTGACGGGATGTCTTCAACCCAGCGCATCGCTGGGTACGCAACGGCTGGTCTTCACGTCATTGACAAACGGCGGATACGATGTTTTTCTATTAAAGAACGTTCCGGAGCTGCCCGCGATTGCCCTGCGACCGACGAATTTCCGTCTTCGCGGTTCCCCGGAACCGCACATCACAACGGAAAGCGAACCGACTCAAACCAGCAGTTCTGCAAATATCCGGGAGTATCTGCGGCCTTTTTCGCGATATATTTTTGCACGCGGAGCCGCGGAAGAGGGATCGGATATTCGGGAGCGGGCTTTAGCCGACACGATCACCACGCGCAAAACCGAAGGCGGTTTTTTCAGCAAGAAATACCGCGTGAAATTCACTCCGGACTATGTCCACGCGGCGGCCGCCTACAGCTCATTTTTCGGAGCGCAAGGGACGGGGCAGATTCTGTTCTCCGATGTTCTGGGCAATCAGCTTATCTACGTGAACACGGATCTCTATTACGATTTCAACCATCTCGACAACACGAATTTTTCCGTTCAGTATTTTTATCTGCCGCGCCGCATCAATTACGGATTGGGCTTGTTCCGCTATGTGTATTATCTCGACGGCGGGAACTTGCAGGATCAGACCGTCGAACTGGATCTCAACCTTTCGTATCCGTTCACGAAATACGACCGCGTGGAAACCAATATCGGATTCTACGCGGTGGATCGCGCGGACTGGTGGGACTATCCGGTCGAAGACTATCGCCCGCTGGCACGACGGCGCGTTCTTCTTCCGGAGCTGGCTTATATTCATGATACCGTTTTATGGGGAATTACGGGCCCGATGAACGGTTCCCGGTATCGCTTATCGTATGCCTACAGTCCGCGGTTAGGAGATAACGGCAAAGTCAACCGACCTTACGCGGAATTCTACACGGTCAAGGGAGATATGCGGGATTACTTCCGCTTGGGCCGGGATTATTCCTGGGCGTCGCGATTCACCGCCGGATTATCCGGCGGCCCGAATCCGCAGAATTTCTTCCTTGGCGGAGTATCCAACTGGATCAACCGTCACTATGAGAATAACGAAATTCCGGATGAAATCAACGATTTTTACTTCTCCAGTTTCGTGACTCCTTTCCGCGGCGGCGATTATTTTGAACGTCGCGGAACGGGCAACCGGTTCTTCCTTACGAATCAGGAATTCCGGTTTCCCGCTATCGAGACACTTCAATTGCGCTGGCCGCTGCCCATGACATTTCGCTATATCCGGGGCGCGCTGTTCACTGATATCGGCGCAGCCTGGAAAGACAACCAATTCAAGTTAACAGCCGTGGATTCCGAAGGCAAGCGACGGTTGGCCGATCCCCAAATTGCTTACGGGTACGGTTTGCGCGCTTGGGTGGGCTTTTTCGTGTTGAGGTGGGATTTAGCCTGGGCTACTGACGGGGTAGATACATCCAAACCTCGATACTACTTCTCAATCGGATCCGAGTTTTGAACATGACGACTCCTTTCAGCTCGATCCTACTCGGATTAGCGCAGGAATTCGGACGGCGTACGCTCAGCTTTCTTATTGAGCTGTCTCGTGTAACGCAGCTGATGCGCCGCGTGTTCGTGGAAATTGACGGAGTGGTTAAGGATCGCGGATTATTTATAAAAGAATGCGTGACACTGGGTGTGAACAGCCTTCCGCTGGTTCTCTTGGTGGGAATCTTCACTGGTGCGGTTACCGGATGGCAGTCGCATTATCAGTTGGAAGGATACATGCCTTTCGACCTGATCGGGCCCGGAGTGTGGAAATCGCTGATGCTGGAATTGGGTCCGGCCCTGACGGGCTTAGTTATAGCCGGACGAGTGTCCGCATCCATCGCGGCGGAAATCGGCACGATGAAGGTGACGGAACAGGTGGATGCTCTGGAATCCATGGCCATCTCCAGCGTGCGTTATCTGGCCGTACCCCGCATTGCCGCCATGACCGTCATGATGCCGATTTTAGTGATTCAATCCGTTACGATCGGAGTGCTGGGGGCGGCGTTCGTGCTCACGGCCTTGATGGGAATGACCAGTCATCAGTTTTGGGGATTGATTCCGAATTTTTTTCATCTCTATGACATCTTTGCCGGCCTCTTAAAATCCGTCTTTTTCGGTCTAAGCGCTTCTATCATCGGCTGTTATATCGGGTTTCGGACGGAAGGCGGCGCGGAAGGAGTCGGAGCGGCGACGATTACAGCCTTCGTATGGAGTTGTATTACAATACTCGTATTGGATTTTCTGCTGGCCATGATTCTTTTCTAACCGTATACTATACAGGTTGATTCCTTCCACGTCTTATCTATGATTGAAATACGCAGCTTATACAAATCCTTCCGTGACAAGCAGGTCTTGCGCGGCGTGGATCTGACCATTGAAAACGGTGAATCCATCACGATTATCGGTCAATCCGGTTGCGGGAAATCCGTACTCCTAAAACATCTGGTAGGTCTGCTGCAACCCGAGTCGGGAGCGGTCATCGTGGACGGACGGAACATCACGACGGCCAAGCGCAAGGAACTCTATGATATCCGCAAGAGATTCGGAGTGCTTTTTCAGGGTGCGGCGCTCTTCGATTCCATGACGGTGGAAGAAAACGTTTCATTGGCTCTGCGAACACATACGAATCAGGAGACGGAGAAAATCGCGCAACGGGTGGAAGAGTGCTTGACTCTGGTCAGCATGAACGGCACACAGAAGCTGAAACCGGCGGAACTTTCAGGCGGGATGAAGAAGCGAGTGGGATTGGCGCGAGCCATTGCCATGCAGCCATCCTACATTTTGTACGATGAACCCACGACGGGACTCGATCCGATAACGGCCGATTCCATCAATGATCTGATTATTCATTTGAACCACGAGTTGAACGTCACCACAGTTGTCGTGACACATGACATGGTATCGGCTTACAAAATCTCTAACCGGATTGTAATGCTGCACAAAGGACAGATCATTTTTTCGGGTACTCCGGAAGAAACGCAGCATACGACGATAGACATTGTTCACCGATTCGTCACCGGACAGGCGGATGAGCAGCCTTACGTAATCACGCGATATTAGATACACACATCGCATCCGACGACCTATGAAAATCCCGCCCTGAAAGGCGGGATTTTCACGTTATACGGAGGCTGAATCACCGAACAATTTCGATCAGACCGGTAGAATCCTGAGCCAGAATTCTGTTCATGCCGGCTGGTGCGGCACGGGTTCCGAGATTGGAAATGCGCGTTGGAGTCTGTCCCGGCGAACAGACAAACAATCCATCAAGCCGGTCGCCTACCAATCCGGTGAATACCACTTCTTGTCCCTGAGGAAATCCGGCCGGGAAGGAGCCAAGCGCCAAGGATCGGGCAGTGTCTCCCATTAGATTCACCGTAAAAACTTCGCGCGGACCGTCCCCCCCCACTTCGAGCGCTAACGTTTCGGAGTCACCGAGCCACGTATAATTCAAAACGTGATTAGTCAGCGTATCGCGGCGGCCGGTTTCCCGGTTGAGGACTACCAGCACCCGTCCAAAAACATCGCCGGGGATCAAGTAGGAGATTTTCATACCGTCGGTAGATATCTCCGGGCTGGTACCGGTCGGAGCTATGGGATGGCACTGCAAATTATCCAAGTTGATTTGCCAAATCCCCTGCTGATCCGATCCGTCTTCGGGACCAGCACACACAAGACTATTTTCATCAACTAAAAACCGCGGGTGCGATCCTCGATCCCAGACTTTTTGGAAGACGGTCGGGGTGCCGGATTCGGCAACATAAATGCCCGCA